>DATJCC010000158.1:0-5089 GCA_035514995.1 Microbacteriaceae bacterium | reverse complement strand
TAGACGTAGCTAGTGCTCCTCTAGCCGGAGGTACAAGCCAGCCGCCCATGTCGGCTCTTGTTGCGGCGCTCGCTGACACTGACCGTGATACAGGGTTGAGCTCTGAAGCGGTTCTTTCACTAGAACCCTACTGGGATGCAGTCAGAAAAGCTTACAAACCATTTGAATCTGGGCTTCCAGGGCCGACGGGTCGCGTGTACACGCATGAGATTCCAGGCGGGCAACTATCAAACCTGCGTCAGCAGGCCATTGCTTTGGGGCTCGCAGATCAGTTCGAAAAAATCGAAGACATGTATGCTGCGGCAGACAAGATTCTAGGTCGCGTACCTAAGGTCACTCCCTCCTCAAAAGTCGTTGGTGATCTCGCGCTTCACTTAGTTGCAGTCGAAGCCGATCCCGAAGATTTCGCTGAAAATCCAGGTAATTACGACATTCCTGATTCAGTCGTTGGCTTCATGGCCGGCGAACTTGGCGATCTGCCGGGTGGCTGGCCAGAGCCGTTCCGGAGCAAAGTGCTTGCGGGAAGAGAAATCAATATCTCAGTCGCCGAAGTCAGTGCAGAAGACGAAGCTGCCCTAAAAGGTGATTCTGCTTCGCGTAGGGGAACCTTGAACAGGCTACTTTTTGCCGGCCCGACCCAGCAGTATCTGGATGCTCGTAGTAGTTACGGTGATCTTTCGATTCTCGAAACAAATGATTACCTCTACGGTTTAGTTGCTGGCGAGGAGCACGTAATTGATTTAGGCCCCGGGGTGCGGCTGTTTGTCGGTCTTGAGGCTGTCGGAGAAGCCGATGAAAAGGGAATCCGGACAGTAATGGTGCGTGTTAATGGTCAGGTGCGCCCTGTCTATGTTAAAGACGACGCAGCAAAGGTTATTGTGCACCAAGCAGAAAAAGCTGACCGCACTGACCCACGTCACGTCGCTGCACCATTCGCCGGAAATGTGACGCCACGTGTATCAGTTGGTGATTCAGTAGCAGCTGGGCAGCCCGTTGCCACAATTGAGGCGATGAAGATGGAAGCCGCGATAACAGCGAGTGTCTCTGGAACCGTTGCACGTCTAGCTTTCGATGCTACCCGCGCTGTCGAAGCTGGAGATCTCGTGCTCATAGTTGACGTAGACGAGTAACACCCAGAACTCAAAGTTCACAAATTAACGCCGTTGGGCTTAACGCTAAAGCCCAACGGTGAAATTTTTAACGCTGAAAACTGAACTGTGAAAGTTAACGCTGAAAAACAGCGATGCACTCGAAATGGTGTGTGTGCGGGAAAAGATCGTACCCACGCAAAGACTTCATCGAATATCCTAGGTCAGTTAGGGCGGCTGTGTCGCGTGATAACGCTACAGGGTCGCATGCAACATAGATTAAATTTTGTGGTTTTAAAGCCGCTAGCTTTTGGGTAACATCTAAACCTGCTCCAGAGCGGGGTGGGTCAAGCACAACAGTTGCACCTTCGAGGGTGTTCAAACGCTTCAAATATTTGTCAACTCGCTCAGTTACAGCCATTGCGCCAATAAAATCTGACAAGTTTTCGGCAGCAAAATCTGTGGCACGCGAGGCAGACTCGACACTCGTTATTTTGGTTCGTGCGCCTCCCACATCTAATACTGCTCTTGCAAAAAGACCAACCCCACCATAAAGGTCAAGGTTCGCAGCTTGCGGGTCAAAGTTGTCAGCAAGACTTTTAACTGTCTCGTGCACTGCGTTATATAGAACCAGTGGTGCTTCGCGGTGCACCTGCCAAAAGCCTCCCGCACTAACCATAAACTGCAGATCGCCAACTGTTTCATAAACCGCATCATTTTCTCCTGCGCGTGCGCGTGATCCTGGGTAGGTGAATAGTGAGCGTGGATCGTCAGCAGAAGGAGCGACAACATCAATAGTTTCAACGTCTGGCATAAATTCGCCAAGCGGAGCAATCATGTTGATTTGTTCGTTTGCGAGCGGGAGCGCATCAACCTTAATCACCCTGCGGCTACGGGCAGCATAAGGACCGACGATTCCTGTTTCTTGATCGACGTGCAATCTAACGCGTGAGCGCCAACCGAGACCCAAAGCTTCATCGTCGCCTGGGGCGGCTTCGATTTCTGCGACCGCTTCGATGCGCCCAAAACGTTGCATGGCGTCTTGTAGAACTTCGCTTTTGAGCTGGCGCTGTCGCTTGAGTGTGATGTGCCCGAATTCCGCTCCACCCACACGCTCATCGATGGGTTGGTTCAGACTTGCTTCGGCCCAGACATGTTCGACTCTGTCTGGTGAAGCTTCAATTACTCTAGTGGTGGCGGCACGGGCAAAAGATTTCTTGCGAGATTCAGTCACCTGTGCGACAACCTTCTCACCCGGGATAGCGTCAGCAACAAAAATAACTCTCCCGTTGTGTCGAGCAACCGAAATTCCTCCGTGCGCTATGCTTTCGATTTTGAGTTCAACTTCTTGGCCCACAGTGTGTGGTTGTGTGTTAGTCATGATTCTTATTGTTGCAGGTTTTCAAAAGCGCCACCTCCAGGGTCTACAGCTTTATATGAGCAGTTTTATACGGGTAGCGAGGCCTCAAATGCGGTTGTTTATTTAAGATTGTTTATTAAGGCTTGTTTATTTGTGAAGTTTTATCTGTGACGCTGGTTACGTTTTAGTGAAAGGGTAGAGTTGAGGCATGCGTTTGATCCTTGCGTCTACTTCGCCAGCTAGGCTTTCTGTTTTACGTCAAGCGGGCATAGAGCCAACCCCAATAGCACCTGAGGTTGATGAAGAAGTAGCAGTGGTGGCTAAAGAAAAAGAACTGGGCCGCTCACTCACTGCAATAGAGATGGTAGAGCACCTCGCTCGCTTAAAAGCTGAAGATGTAGCCAATCGTTTGAGCAATGACCCGACTAACTCTGATTTTGATGGTTTGATACTCGGCGGTGATTCTGCTTTTGTGCTCAATGGTGTGATTATGGGTAAACCCCACCAGCCTAAGATTGCTTTAGAAAGAGCTAAGTCTCATCGCGGTCAAACAGGCGTTTTGTATTCAGGGCACTGGTTGATCAGCTTTGCGGGCGGATCCCAACAGGTGGCAGCAGGTGAAGTTGACACAGCAAGTGTGACACTGACCGCAGATGTCACTGACGAAGAGTTAAAAGATTATGTTGCAACAGGAGAACCACTCGAGCTTGCAGGGGGTTTTGCGATTGATGGTTTAGCCGGTGCGTTTATAGAACGCATAGATGGTGCTCCTAGCTGTGTGATCGGCTTATCACTTCCCGCTTTTCGGCGTTTAGTTTTGAAGTTGGGGCGCAGCTACACAGACCTTTGGAATAAGCACTAACCTTCTCACACGTAATAGCTCCGCGACAGGTAATAGCTCTGCTACAGTCTAGAGACCTGCGTGAAACTGAAACTCTGCGACGACTAAAGCTCTGCGACCACTAAAGCTCTGCGACGACTAGAACTTTGCGACCACTAAAGCTCTGCGACCACCAAAACTTTGCGACGAGTAAAATCTTGCGACAAGCTAGAACCTCACGAAAGCACGTAAAGCTGATCTACACTTTGCTGTATAACAAATAGAGCATACTGTCTGCGTCGTGTAGTGCGTTTTTTAATTTATACCGACGGCCCTCTTCGATTTTTGACACCGAGATGCGGTCGGCCTCACCACCAACAAACATGGGGGCAAGTGTTAAACACACTTCGTGTGCAAGTTCTGCGTCTAAAAGTGAACCAAAAAGGTGGGGGCCACCCTCACATAAAATTTGCGGCAACCCCATCTTCTCCAATTCGTTGACAGCAAGGGTAGCGTCAACAGACTCGGTTCCAGCAACAATAATTTCAGCAACACCAGTGAGGTGACTGGCGTCTGCTTCGGAGTGGGTTATCACAAGAGGGGGTTGTTTAGCTTTCTGAAAAACAGACATTTCAGCGTCGAGATCTGCACTGTTTGTTACTATCGCCATGCGCGGCTCATCACTTAAGCCGTGCTCTCGTCTCCATTTCACATCTTCTGGCTTTAACCCAAAACCACCGTAACCTTCGGCGCGCACGGTCCCTGCTCCAACCAGCACAACGTCGGCCATAGCGCGCAGAACTTTCATCAAAGCCTGATCAGTTTTTGTGCCCAACGCGCCCGAACGGCCCTTTAGCGTGACTGCTCCGTCGGCGCTAGAGATAAAATTGATGCGCACACGAATAGTGTCTCTATCCTCCAGTGAATAAAAATTCCGCAACTCTTCTTTATCAAATTGATCTTTAAACATGTTTTTAAACTCCTCTGATTTTGTCTTGAGGCATATTGTGTTTCAAAAAAACTGGTTCACGCCATCCCATAATTGACTCGAACATGCGAAGAGCATCAAAAGTTTCCGCCACATTGTGCACCCGCACGATTCTCGCACCCTGAGTCGCACAAAACACCGCAGCAGACAGTGAACCAGCCAAACGCTCGTGACGATCGCGGCCAAGCGATTCACCAATAAAATCTTTGTTAGAAAGAGCCACAAGTAAAGGAAACCCCATATCAGCAAAGCTAGCAAGATTGCGGGTCATCTCGAGAGTGTGCAGAGTATTCTTATTAAGATCATGGCCCGGGTCTACAATCAACTGTTCTGGTCGCACACCTCTAGATAAACTCAATGCGACACGATCTTTAAGAAATTCCTTAACATCATGAGTGATGTCAGCATATTGTGGCGCAATAATTTTTGTGCGCGGCTTCGCAACGCTGTGCGCAACAACAAGGCGGGCATCACTATAAGCAACAACATCAGCCATTTTTGGGTCGTGCACACCCGTCGTATCGTTGATAATGGCAGCTCCGGCATGGATTGCAGCTTCAGCAACTTCAGGGTGAAAGGTATCGACGCTAACCGGTCCAATTTTTGCGACTTCACGCACAAACGGGATGACCCGTTTGATTTCTTCTGCAACGGCCAGAGGTGGCCCGGGAGCAAATTTTACGCCACCCACGTCGACAATATCTGCACCATCTTCAAAAGCTTGAGCGCCAGCAGCTATCGCCAGGTCGAGTTCAAAAGTTTTACCTTTGTCATAAAACGAATCTGGTGTGCGATTGACGATCGCCATAACCGCGATCCGCCTAGAAAAATCA
>DATJCC010000157.1:0-2263 GCA_035514995.1 Microbacteriaceae bacterium | reverse complement strand
CAGGGTGCTATTGATCCGCTACCCATTGCAAAGGGGGAGGGGGCACGCTTTTGGGATTACGACGGTAACGAATATTTAGATTTTTCGTCACAGCTGGTAAACCTAAACATTGGCCACGGGCACCCGCGGATGGTTAAAGCGATTCAAGAGCAGGCAGCTCGAATGGCCACAATTCAGCCGGCTTTTGCTAATGACGCGCGCGGTGAACTTGCTAAACGCATCATTGAGAAGTCATTCGCTGATGCTAGGTCCGTTTTTTTCACTAACGGTGGAGCTGAAGCAATTGAATACGCCGTTCGCCTTGCACGCCACCACACCGGCCGTCGCAAAATTATGAGCCGCTACCGTTCTTATCACGGCTCGACAGGCACTGCAATCACCATGACAGGAGAGCCACGCCGCTGGGCAAACGGTGTCATCGACACCTCGGTTGTGCACTTTTTTGGGCCGTACGCATACCGGAGTGCTTTTTGGGCTGAAACACCCGAAGAAGAGTCACGGCGCGCGTTAGAGCACCTTGAGCAGCAGATCGTGCTAGAAGGCGCATCGACAATAGCCGCAATAGTTCTTGAAACAGTAACCGGCACCAATGGTGTATTCGTGCCGCCCCCAGGCTACCTTGAGGGTGTGCGCGCTCTTTGCGACAAATACGGAATCATGATGATCGCAGACGAAGTGATGGTTGGTTTCGGGCGCACCGGAGAATGGTTCGCTTATCAAGGCTTTAATGTCGAGCCAGACCTCGTAACCTTCGCCAAAGGAGTGAACTCGGGTTATGTTCCGCTGGGCGGAGTGGTAATTTCAGAGGAGATTCACAACTCATTCGTTTCTACACCTTTCCCTGGCGGTCTCACCTATTCGGGTCATCCGCTGGCGTGTGCGGCAGGTGTTGCAACATTCGATATTTTTGAAGAAGAAGGAATTATCGAACGTGTTCGTGACCTAGCTGAGCGTGTGATTGAACCGCGTTTGCGTGAGATGGCTAAAAAGCATAAATCGGTGGGTGAAGTGCGTGGTAAGGGCTTCTTCTGGGCAATTGAACTTGTTCTTGACCGTGACACTCGTGAACCGCTTATTCCGTTCAACGCTTCGGGAGACGCGGCTGCGCCGTTCAACGCAGTTGTTGCCGCCTGTAAAAAGGGAGGGCTTTGGCCTTTTGCATCTGGGAACCGGTTACAGCTTGCTCCTCCGCTTGTCACCTCTGAAGAAGATCTTGTTAAGGGGCTCGACATAATAGATGCGGCTCTTGACGTTGCAGACAGCTACTACACAGGATCGTAAGCGCTCAAAGTAAAACAAACTTTTAACTCAGGTTTACTTTTTGAAGTGAATCTAGTTTGAAGTTAATTCGTTTTGAAGTTAATTCGTTTTGAAATCAGCAAGTTTGAAATGAACTGAATTTGTTTTGAAATGAGCAAAAAGGGGAGGCGCTCAATCAAGAGCGCCGCCCCTTTTGCTTTCAGAAACCGGCTTCGCAAGATGCCATTTTTGCAGGCTATAGGTTAAAGCGTGCGGATTTATAACTAGCGCAAGTTTGTCGCTATAGATCTAAACAAAAGTCTTCACATCGTTTAAATCTATCCGTGACCTTGGAGCTAGCTCCTGTTTCATGTGGTGGTCAGCTAGATCAACTGTCTCTGGGTCTGCGAGCATCCCAACGGCCATTACGGTCACTACACGTCTAGCTTCTGGAAGACCCAGTGCTAGCTCAATCCCAGGCCCATCAAAACCGCCCATCTGATGCACAAACAGCCCGTCTGCATGGGCTTGCACACTGAAATGTGCCACAGCCTGCCCTAGGTCATACTCCGCCCAGCGTCGATTGCGCCCCTCATCGTCGTGCACCTCTGCGATGTTTACAATTAGCGCAGACGCGTTTTTAGCCCAGTGGGCATTGGCTGAATTTAAATTATCAAGTATTTCAGCAAAACCTTTTGTGTCTCTAAACGAAACCACAAACCTTGAGGGTTGCGAGTTTCCGGCACTGGGGGCCCACCTGGCAGCTTCGAGAGCCGGCGTCAGATCATCTTTGGTGAGCGTATGATTTTTGTCAAATGCGCGGGGGCTCCACCTTTTCTCTAAAACAGGAATGATGGGCTCGCTTGATACCGCAAATTTGTTAGACATAAATGTTTTGCTCTCCTAATATGAAAAGTGTTTTGATTTTGTTTGCACTACCCGCCGGTTGCGAGTTTCATAAGATCAGTATTTAAATCAACGCTGAGCTCGGTTCCTCCTGCGCTTCCATATGAATGCTGATAAC
>DATJCC010000156.1:0-1872 GCA_035514995.1 Microbacteriaceae bacterium | reverse complement strand
GAGCTTGACAGCCTGACCACTCGGCAAACTCGCTGTGGGGTTCGCGCCAGAGAGCAGTAGCGGTTCAACACCAGCATCCATTATTTGTAGAAGAGCGTTTTCTGTTGCTTGTGTGATCCACTGCATTTTCGTCCTGGGGCGGAGCATATCGTTTCCTCCACCATTAAAACTAAGCAGAGTGGGTTTAAGGTTTAACGCTGCTTGTAGCTGCTCATCGATGATAGCTTTTAGGAGTCGACCTCTAATAGCCAGATTTGCATAGAGAATTGTTTCACCGGTTGAGTTAGCGATTCCCTGCGCTACAAGATCGGCCCATCCCCGCACTTTATCACCGTGAAAACGCCCACCAGGCAAAATGTCGCCTACTCCCTCAGTGAAGCTATCGCCTATTGCAACATATTTTATTTGTTCGGTCATAGACAAAACCTACGCGAATTTGACTAGAGTTTGCGGTGATATAGACAGCAGTTCGGCTACAGAGGGTAATTGGCTCATAATGTCTGAGCCTGTTAATTCAGAGGCAACGGACTGCGCAGCAGAAGTTAAGTGTTTATGCAAAAGCTTTACAGCAGCAACTGTGTCTTGTGCAGCCATCGCGTCAATAAGTAAACCGTGTTGGGCGTCTAATGTGTTTTGAAGCTTTTCGTTGCGCATAGAATAGCTCCTATAGCGCTCAGCATTCCGCCAACCTGGTAGTAATGCTTTTACTATCCAAGGGTTTCTACAAGACCTATAGAGCTCAAAATGAAATGCCTCATGTGCGGTAACGACGTCAACGGTTGTGCCATGTTCTACTGCAGCGATACGCTGTTGATTTGCAGAGATGGCTTTATTTTTTTCCTTTTCACCGAAAAGGGGAGCTCCGAGGCGAAGAGCTAGTGTTTCTAAATGAAGTCGGCCTTGATAAGTCTCAATCAAATCATCAATAGTAAGAGCTCGCACTTGGGCACCGCGATGAGGAATGCTCTCCACGATGCCCATTGCTGCAAGCTCTCGAATTGCTTCACGAACGGGCATCATTGACATGCCCATCTGATCTGCAACCTCGTTAAGCCTTAAAAAAGACCCGGGCGGATAAATACCGTCAAGAATGTCAACATAAAGCGATTTCACAGCGAGATCGACGCTGGTTTTTCGTTCTGGTGCTCTTAATGTTTGCAAATCCTAGTCCTTATCCGTCACCTATAGTCCTCAATTAACTTATTCGATTTTCCATTTCTCCGAGACCCGAAGCGCGGGTTGTTAAAGTGTCGCCGGAGCGCAAGAAGATCTTTGGTTCTCTAGCATTGCCAATACCACTTGGAGTGCCCGTTAAAATCACATCTCCAACTTCAAGAGTCATACCGCGACTCAGTTCAGCAATTATTTTAGGAATTGAAAAAGCCATTTGAGCTAGTTTCGCGCTCTGCAGAACTTCACCGTTTAACGCACATTCTAGCTGAATTGCTTCTAGATCAGTGATTTCGTCTTTGGTTGTGATCCACGGGCCAAGGGGCATTGTGTTGTCTATGCTCTTACCTTTGAACCACTGCCCACCGTGTTGTCGCTGCACATTTCTGACTGAAACATCGTTTGCAAGAGTGAATCCAAAAATGTGATCCATTGCATCTTCTTCGCTAATATTTTTCCCCAGCTTGCCGATTATCAGAGCAACTTCTGCTTCGTAGTCCCACTGTTCACTCATGGTGAAATCACATTCGATATCATCAAGTGGCCCGATAATGCTCCTTGGGGCTTTAGTGAAGAAGGTGGGGTGCTCTGGGCGGCCTTCTGGGTCTTGCCCTTCACGCTTGCCGTGTGACTCTTCAAAATGGTCCCAATAGTTCCAGCCAACACACAACACGTTCTTGTGGAAGCGAGTAATCGGTGGTC
>DATJCC010000155.1:0-9797 GCA_035514995.1 Microbacteriaceae bacterium | reverse complement strand
CCAATAACGACAGCACCAGTGAGCTCAGCGATCAAGCCGATTGTTGCCGCCCAGCTAAGCACTTTAGTGCCCGAGAGGTTAAACACCGTTGCAACAGCGATGAAGCCGAGCGCGATAATTACTGTGGTTCCTGTGTTTGGTTCAAAACCAGCGAACGAGCCGAAGAAAGGAGCAGCTCCATATGCTACGGCTGCAATAGTACCGAAGAGTGCAACAACATAAATCCAGCCGTTCATCCACGCCCACTTACGACCCCAGAGTCGTCTTGACCACGGGTAAACACCGCCAGCAACAGGATAGTTTGAGACAACCTCACCAAAGACCAGTGCTACGAAGAACTGACCAATGAGCGCGATGACCAGCGCCCAGGCCATTGGCGGCCCAGCCTCTGCAAGCGAAATCGCAAACATTGAGTAAACGCCCACCATAGGTGAGAGGTAAGTGAATCCGAGCGAGACGTTACCCCAGAAGGTCATCTCTCGCTTGAAAGTTTTGTCATAGGAATAGCCAAGAGAGGTGAGATGGGCGGCATCTTCATCGTGCTCAACGGCTGCATTTGTTTCATTCATACTTAAAAAGTACTCCCTTGTACAGTCGACCTGGACCGACCACAATCTATAAATGTAGTCGGAATTAATCTACATGTAGATGTTTTATTTAGCAAACGATTAAGCCGTTTATTACAAAAATTGTTATAAAACTTAGTAGTTCAGATGCAGGGATGAATGTTTAAAAGATTCAGACCATGATCGATAGCGCAACATTAAGTGCGGTCAACCCCAAAATTGCACTAAAAAATGCGGCAGTAAGGTCGTTATTTTTTCGCTTTGTCAAAATCATGACAACCATTACCATCACAACCACAATCTTGATTATTAGAGCCGCCACGTTTTCAACTTCGCTTTGAAAGAGCGCTGCAACAATCAAAAAAATTCCTGACACGAAAATAATTGCTATTCCGTGAAACATCAACTCGGGCACGAATCCCCTACCCTTTCGTGCCGCAGGAAGTAGCGCTAAGGAGGCTCCCATGAGCACAGCTAAGCCGATGAGATGTATGACGACAAGCAGTCCAATGATAGTTTGCATGTAATCATTCTTACCCATATCTCGTGTACTGTTGAAACAAATACAGTTTTTTAGAAAGTTTGGTCTGTAAATGTCCCCTGCAACTCCAGAAACAAATGGGTCGAACAGTGCGAATATGTCGAACAGTGCGAATGGGTCAAAAAGCGCAAACGGCTCCTACAGTGAAATTCAGTTAGAAAACCAGTTTTTTAGAGTAGTCAAATGGGTTATTGAGCCCCTCGGCTCTATCCCGATGCACAAACACGAATATGAATACGTTGTGGTGCCAATGATGACGGGCACGATGCACGTCATTAACGCAGACGGCAGCCAAATTACAGCTGATTTGTCGGAGGGTGTGAGCTACACGAGACCCTCTGGTGCAGAACACACAATCGAGAATCGTTCAGATACCCAAACCGTTGTTTTTGTAGAGGTTGAGCGTTTAAGCTAAAGCCGACAACACTCTTTCTGCTACTCGTCTTCCCGACAGCAGCGCCGCAGCAACAGTTGCCGGATCATCCTCCCAAGTAGCTTCACCAGCCAGGTGCAAAACTCCGCCTATGGGCGTGGCAAGATCTGAGTGATCACGCGTTAAAGAGCCAACTTTCATATAAGCGTATGCCCCCTTTGAGAAGCGGTCGTCTTGCCATCTTGTTACGGTGACGCTTCTGGGATCGGGTACCGATTCGCCATAGATCTCTCGTAGTGATGATATGACAGATTCTGAAATTTTCTGATCACTCCAACTTCTTATTGCCTTGACAGCGGGACCTGCCGCAAAAGTCAATAGTGTTGGTGTTCCGTTTAATTTAGTGAGGTCGTACCAAGAGTGCCACCATTTTGCTGACTCGCCCTGTCTTCGCAGCGCATAGAATCCATCTGGCCAAAACTTTTCATTGAATCTCAAAAAGATTTTCTCAAACGCGTTCATCTGTAGACCAGACAGCGCTTTTTGATTTATTTCTGGCAGTTGCGGATCGAACTCCACTTCCCCCGACTGCAACACGCCTACTGGCACTGTTACTACCGCGTTTTTAGCGTGAAAAGTGCCCTTAGAGCTTACGATAGTTGCACCGAGTTCGTTCCATTCAACCTTTTTAACTTCGCTGTTGAGCTTGATCGTTAATCCCTTAGCTAGATGGTCTGCGAGCTCGGCGTAACCGTCTGGGAACACAACTTCGTCGCCTTCAAAATGGTCGTCATCAAGGCCGTGGGCATCTAAATTTTCGATCCACGCACCGTATTGCTCTTCGGTACGATGCCGCATGAACTCACGCACTCTTTCTTTGCGTGCCGCGTTCCAATCAAGTTCAAGGAGCGTTTTTTCAACCGCATCTGAATATGAAGACATGTGCGCGATCTGGCTGATAGTGGCTGTTAAACGTTCATCGAAATGGTGCACATCGTCTTCGAACTGTTTTATTTCTTCAGGCGTCAACGCTCTAGCGCATGGTCCGTAGTAGGCAATCGGTCTGCCCCCAACTTGATAGCTACCGACCGTGAATTCAAGCTCCCGCATACCAAAATGGCGCACTGTTTCATATAGCAGGCTGTCGTGAGTGCCGTGGATCCACGACGCGCCCATATCAGTCATCTGACCATCATGCATTTCGCTCACGACTCGACCGCCGATGCGATCACGAGCTTCAAGAACAAGCACTTTAAGACCGTTCTGTTGAAGTTGCTGAGCTGTGGCCAAACCGCAAATACCTGCACCCACAACAACTGTGTCATATTCCATTATTTGCATACTCCGTTAACAGCAAGTTTTTTTACTAAATATAGACTTTATCGATATCTTCCTTGTGCATAACTATAATCTGTCTGCTCATAAAACCTAGACTCTGTGCAGGAGGAAACGTAAGTGGCAGATTTAAAAATTGATGACATAAATTTAGATAGCGCCTATAAGCTTTTATGTGATGCCGCGTCTGTTTTGGACATAGGTCGGCGAAGCCCCCACATATCAAGCCACACGTCTCTCTCAGATGTTGTTGACTCATATTTCAGATCACTTGATGGTGCATCAAAATTATTGACTAATGCCACCTCCGAAGTAGCCGCATTGGTGCTTAATGTGGGAACGGAAATGTTTTTTATAGACCAAAAAATAGGTTCAAGCGCCAAGTCGTTGGTAAAGATTCAGCAATGATTGTTCCTGACGCAAAAGAGGTTCTGCCCGGCAAATCGCCAATAATAGGTTCTTTGGCTGAAATCAATGCGCTCCAAGCCGTCCTTAGAAGCATAGATTCCGATATCCAAGATTATTCGAGTCTTGCTAGTAACAGTCTTTACTATCTGCATCAGCTTGAAGGTGTTGGAATAGAAAAGTTAATACTGAAAATATTTGAAGTGCTTCTTCCCTCCTCTAGAAGCATTTCCCATGACATAACTGATGCTCGCAAGGCCATCAATAAATACGGTGAAGTGCTCGAAAAATTGCAGTGTGAAGCAAGAGCCATTCTAGATATCGTTGACTCTGAACTATCAAACATCCGCAACGCAGCAGAACAGCTTCTCATGTTTGCGGCGGCAATCGGGCCACACGCTAAAAGTTACGTTCCTGCGGTCTGGAGTGTAGCGCCTCCAATGCATGCACCGACTGCTGAAGAACTCGATGCTTTGCAGTCAGCAAGTTTTACTTTTAATCCACAAAAAGATGCAATAAACAGGTGGCCCTTTTCAGCTAATATCTGGGTTAAGGCTCTAGATCAAATTTCTGATCACAAATACAAATGGCAAAGGCTCATTTCAGAGCGCGATCAGGCCGAAAAAGACTTGGCCACTGCACTTCAGTTAACACCATTAAATGCCCAGTTAACGGCTCTCTCTAGACAAACTATTAAATCTAAAGTTTCCGATTTGTGGCACGAACTGTTTCTCGAAAAACGCAACCTAGACACGCTCTCATTTGTTGACCTTCTCAAACTGAGCGGAAATAGAGGTGTTTCCGCGCAAACACAGAATGAAGCGTCGAGACTGGCTCTTGCTTATGCGGTGAGCAACCCCATGCAGGCTCACCGCTTGATGGGTTTTGCGGGGAGTCAGACTTCACCCGAATTTTTTGAGGCGCAAATTTACTGTCTAAATCACGCCCTCAAAGAAGCAGAAAAGATAACAGCAGAAATAGATCCTTCGATCCCAACCCAATTAATAGGTTTTGGCAACCACGATGACTATCTAACAGCGGCCATTTCGATTGGAGATCTCGACACCGCGAGCGCCATTGGAGTGGGAGTTTCGGGCATGAGATCAAACGTAGGCAACATGGGAGAAACTTTGCCCGGAGTCATAAATGTTTTCAAAGAAGCTCATTTTGCTCAATCAGAACTTAGCGTCGCAGCTGTGCACTGGATTGGTTACAGGTCACCAAAAGCTCCCTGGTATGGTGATTTTGGTGTTTTTACCAGCTCACACGCTCAATCGGGTGCGGTGCCTTTGGCTAGTTTTATTGATGAGCTGTATTCAAATAGGCAAGCACATTCTGGCCCTGAAATAAAGAACCTTACTGTTTTTGCTTTCTCTTACGGCTCCACTACAGCGACTGAAGCGCTACGGCTGACAAACCATACCGTTGATAACTACATTACATACGGCTCGGCAGGGGTAAGCACAGCCACAGTGTCTGCGGCTATTAATGCAGATAATTTCTATGCCACTCATGCTGATGGTGATGGTATTGCTCAGATCGGTTCAAAAGTGAGCCGGCGCTTAGACCCCCGTGAGATTGATGGAGTGCGAGTTTTTGATTCAGAGGGTGCTCTTGATGGCAAAAGAGTTACAGCACATGAGATGTATACAACAGCAGGTACTGGATCTATCTTAAATTGGCAGAAGCGTGGGTATCTTTCTGACGACGCTTCTTCTCTCAGAATGATTGGGAAAGTGCTTGCTCATCATGATTAATAGAACCGTCGCGTTTAAACAACGCAACATATTTAGAAGCGTTTTATTTTCTACTTTAGCCTTCGTGATAGTGGTATTAGTGGTCGGGTTATTGGGAGGTTCTTTTATGTTTGACGCTGCTGGCCTCTCAAAAGCTCAAGCAAGAAATCTAGAATTAAATGAGCAGTATCATCTTTTTGAGCGTCATTTCAACAGGATGAATGAGCTAACGGAAGAGTTGCAATTGTCGATCAGCCCTGAAGAGTGGGGGTGGGCCGACCGAGGCATGATGGGTGACGGCACACACGGGATCGATTCCAGACCGGGGAGTAACGGCAAAAACAGTTACTATTTGAGCACTGTAAAGTTTCGACAGCCTGACGGTGCACGAGGCGGTATTGAAGACCTTGATCCGCTTATCGCGTTTTTTGTTCAAAACGGGTGGCGTTTCGCTGTATCAACTGACACGTTTAAGCGAGTCGAGCACACGGCTTCGGCTGTGTCACCTGATGGTTGGCATGTACGATATACAGTTCGCGATAACGGGCACTACACGCTTGCGGTTATTAGTGGCACTTTCTGGGGTGACCGAGAGGAGTTGAGAGCGGAGCGGCACAAACGCATGCCTCCAGAGAAAGCGAATGACCAACAAGGTTGTCAACACACTGATCATCAGGGGGATCATCTCCGCAATCTTCAGAGACATTATCAGGGCAATCATCGTAATCAACATGATGGTCAAAAGGTTGAACAACAGAGTGGTCAACTGAGGGGTCAACAGAATGGTCTTCAGGGTGATCTCCAGAAGGGTCTCCAGAGTAACGAACAGAGTGGTTTTCAGAGTAACGAACAGGGTGGTTTTCAGAGTACACATCAGGCTACTCATCAAAGCGTTCATAATGCTTGTCGACACAAAAATGGTCGGAGATTTGCCAAGCCTGGAGTTCATCTACCTTTCCCCAAGTGGGAGGACCCAATTGTCGAAGTTTTCGAAACTGATTAACGGCGCTGGATAGATTTACATGCCTTTGCTCCACAGCCAGATAGCTTCCTCATACACGGTAACTTCCTCATACCCGATTGCTTCCTCGTACCCGATTGCGTTCTCATACACGTAGAGCCAGCTTAGCTTTACGAGTTTCTCAGTGTCGCTCAGCCCGGAGACTTACGTGCACACCAGCGTTGACTTATACGAGAGCGTCTAGCTGCGCGAGCAAGGCTGTGCTTGAAAAAGAGTTTAGTGCCACGCACTTCAGGTGTGTATTGTCGAAAGCTTTTTAACATTTTTAGCATCAGAAAGTGAACCACTCTGACGGCAACATGTAAGCAAGCATGACTATTCGTGCTCAACAACAGGTCCAGGCCATACCAACTGGCCCTGCCAACAGACCATACCTATAGACCATAACCAATAAGTCACACTCGTAAGCAGGCGTAAAAGTCACATATGTAAGCCACAAATGCAATTCAGATATATAAGCAACACGTGTAAGCACGCGTATAAGTCAGATATATAAGCTACACGTGTTAGCACGCGTTCTCGTAGAGGAATTGTTCTTCAAAAATCAGCACAAGTGTTCTACTTCCATCTCCCCAATCAAAGGACTCCCTGTGAACTTAAGCCCCTACCCATGTACTCAACAAGAATAAACTAGTACATGTGTACTAGTTTATGATATACTTGAAACATGCCTATCAACGTCGATAAAACTCACAAAAGCACCCAGGTTGCTGGATTTATTCCAAACACCACTGGTGGCTCTATAGGCGATTCTTCGTCGACGCCAATAACTGCTGTAGTTAACTCGTTGAAATCACGCTTTAAACTGTCAAATCTAAGCTCTCAAAACGACGATGAATTGATCTCATTAGCTACAGACTTAGAGTCGCTTGGCAAAGTTATAGACTACGCTCGCATCCAGTTTGCTGGCGAAATAAACTCTCGCGACAATCAAGCTGATTCAGATTCACCAGTTTCTGCTGGGGGCTCTTCATCGAGTGGTTTGGGCATCGCAGGGTGGGAAGATAAACCGCCGACTAAAACCTCAATCTCCAATTCACACGGATGCAAAAATGCTATTGAGCTTCTGCAAAGAATCACTCAAAATTCTGTTTCGACCATCAACACGAGAATTCGTTTGGCGCAGGCAACAGCACCCACAACAGCGTTGACAGGCGAAAAGTTACCCGCAAAATTTGAAATCATCTCTCAAGCATTATCAAGCGGTTTGCTAAACGCAGAAATCGCAACGCAACTGCATAAAGACCTTTCAAAACTACCTGCACAAGTTGCTCATGCTGATGCTCAAATTGCTGAAGCAAACCTTGTAGCTGCTGCGATCGGTGCTGCTTTGCCGACAAGCTTCAACTCGCATCACTACGTTGAAGATCTGATCGATTCGGCGCTCAACGCACCTGCCGCGTTACCAGAAAATGCCGATAATATTCGCGTAATGACGAGTGTCTGGGTGCAAGCTTTAGATCAAGACGGTAAAGAGCCGATCGATGAAGAGAAAACACTGCAGCAACGTTCTTTTAACATCGGCCGAACTCGCAACGGACTGGTCCCAATAAACGGAAAAATCCTGCCAGAAGTAGCTGCCCTGATTGGCAGAATTGTTGATTCGGTGAGCTCACCTCGAAACAATAAATCAAAATCAGATGACGCCACAACAAGCTTTGAGCCAAGTGGCCGAAAAGTTTCCTTTGTTGAAAATACGGCATCTGAAAACGCAGAATCTGATGGGACTGACAGAAAATCTGATATCGATGGCTCAAATATGCACGGCAGCGCTAAATCCAGTTATGGCGTCGACAACAGTGATAACCAGAACGACCATCAGATTAGCGATTCAAGGTCGGGCGCGCAGAAGCGTCATGATGCCCTAGCTATTCTTGTACAAGCCGCCGCAAAATCAGAAAAAATTCCAAACCTAGGAGGTGCTCCGGTAACAGTTCTAGTTGAGGTTACTGAAGAAGCACTAATTTCACACCTAGATGGAACTAAAAAAGCATTCGGACTACTACATTCAGCAAACGGCGAAGTTGAACCAATATCAATGAATTCAGTTGCTCACTCCGCTTGCGCTGGCGCCATTCAAAAAATTGTGCTTGACAAAAACGGTCAGATCACAGAAATCGGTATCCCTGACAGAATATTTAACGCCAACCAGAGAAAAGCGATCCTGCTCAGAGACGGCGGCTGTGTTATACCAGGTTGCGCAACTCCCGCAACCTGGTGTGAGATACACCACGTTGAAGAATATGCTTCGGGTGGTCCCACACACACCAGCAATGGGGTGACACTTTGTTGGTACCACCATAGAAGCATCAACAGCAGCGGGTGGAACATCAAAATGGTTGGAGGATACCCGTGGGTGCAACCTCCAAAGTGGTTATCACCTGATCAAAAGTGGCAAAAACATCGATCCCAAAATTTAACCCTAAAATGCACTTAATTTCTTAAAATGCGTAATTGACCACAAGACCCAGGACTTATGGTCTAAATCATATGGGCTAAATCATTAAGGGTTTAGTACTTCAGAGGTTCAGTAGTTCAGGGTTCAGTAGTTCAGGGTTTAGTAGTTCAGGGTTTAGTAGTTCAGGGTTTAGTAGTTCAGAGATCTAAAGGCTCGATTATTAAAGGTTTATACTTCAGAAATTTAAAGAGTCAATTGGCGATCGCTATGTAAATACCAGTGAAGCGACTATCTCCTTAACGCCCCGTTATCTTGAATCACTGCTTGTCTCGCGTCGCTGTTCTCTTCTGTGACTATTCTGTATTGAATCGCTGTTCAATGGCATCATCGCGGTCTCGCGTCACTGTTGTTGAGAGTCACTGTTGTTGAGAGTCACTGCTGCTGAGAGTCACTGCTGCTGAGACTCGCTGCTGTCTTGTGTCACTACTTTTGGAGAGTATGCCTGATGAACTTTTCACCACTCCACCGTGCAGCCTCAGTTAATACTGCACTGTCAAGAGTCACCCCATCTTTGCTGGCTCCAGAAATTCCGCTCTCAACAAGACAAACCAATAAAGATTTAGTCGGATACCCATGCGAAGTGTTATCCCTGATGATTGCCCGATCGTCATCAGGGTCAAGCTCAGCGCTAAGTTCCAACGTTTTAATCCATTCCGCTCTCCACCGACTGGCAGGCAGTCCAGCCAAAGAACGGTATTTGGGCAACCACTGCCCAATTCGTGCACTAGACACATCATCAATTGCCCCGTGCGCGATCATGTGCACACCCGGTTCAAGAACATTGTGTGCAAGCGCAACACCATCCCAGTGAGTGACAGTCGCAACCCCGTCTCGAATTTCAACAAGGTTAAAACTCTCAGTGTGAGGTCTACCCTCAAGAGGTTCACGTTCAACTGAATCGAGCACAATTCTGCCTCGCGAGTCCAGAGGAGGCTCTCCATCCTGCAAAAGCTCAGCAACCGACTCGGCTCTATTTAAAATCACGCTCACCGCATCCCGGTCAGCAGCCAGCCACGCTCCCCCTGCTTTTCTGTCTCGCACACCAATTACTCCGGGGTGCTCGTTCGGCCACCAATATCCTGGTGGATCCCAAGCCCGTTCAGGGTGTTCATCTCGCACAGCAAGCATGCGAACAGACCCGGTTGGAGCATCAGGAACTTCAATAATTACAGTACACATAGTTTTACAATTATGATCGACTATCGCATTTCGCGCACATCAGGGAGAATGGTCATGTGAACATCGTGCTTGGAGTAACCGGAGGAATTGCAGCCTATAAAGCAGTTCTGCTTGCAAGATTGCTAATAGAGGCCGGCCATGAGGTGCATGTCGTACCCACCGACGACGCCCTGAAATTTGTTG
>DATJCC010000154.1:0-15345 GCA_035514995.1 Microbacteriaceae bacterium | reverse complement strand
GGGGTTTGGTATCTCGTCTGCCGTTACAACCCAGGGACCAACCGGGGTGAAGCCATCGAAAGACTTGCAACGTGACCACTGTGGTTCTCGAAACTGGATATCCCTCGCAGTAATGTCATTAGTTATTGTGTATCCAAAAACGTAATCGAGCGCCTCTTCAGGCGTAACGTCTTTAGCGGGCTTGCCGATTATTACCCCGAGCTCACCCTCATAATCTATTTCAGTGCTGATGTCAGGGCGTATTTCAACGTTGCCTTGGTGTGCTGAAAGCGAATTGGGAAATAGGGTAAAAAGAACGGGCCCAGCATCGTTATCAAGCTTTAGTTCACTTGCGTGCTCATCATAGTTCAGGCCTACAGCGAGTGTGATGGGTGGGTTTATCACTGCTGGCAGGAAAGTGAAGTGTTCTAGGCTTTGCCAAAGTTTTGTGTCAGCTTGAGAAATTTGTTCAAAAATTGTTTCTAATATTTCTGGACCGTCGAGAATTAAGTCTTGCAAACTGTTTAGTGGTTCAGAAAGTCTTAAATCACGCACGAGAAGTGCCTGGTCATCAGAGACGATTGCAAGAAGGGCATCAGGCTGATTTTTAAACTGAAGGTGCGCTATTTTCACACTTCTAAGGGTATCTGAAAAACAATTGTTACACTAATAGCGAAATCTATTTGCCAGTGTCAGTGGAGAGGTACAGAATAGAAACTATGGCAAATACAGAACGCACAAAACCAGAAATTGATTTCCCTGAAGGTCCGGCACCAGCGGAGTTAGAAATCATTGATGTCTTTGAAGGTGAAGGCGAAGAAGCTCTTCCAGGATCGACAGTAAACGTGCACTACCTCGGCGTTGAATACGAAACAGGCGAAGAGTTTGACTCTTCATGGAGCAGGGGGGAATCCATCAACTTCCCACTCAAAAGTCTAATTCATGGGTGGCAAGCAGGCATCCCCGGCATGAAGGTTGGGGGTCGGCGTAAACTAACTGTGCCACCTGAAATGGCTTACGGCACTAGTGGGATGCATCCGTTAGCCGGAAAAAATCTTATTTTTGTCATAGATCTGCTCGGGGTCAGCTAATATTTTAATGTTCGCACTTTAAAAGTTCTCCAACGATTGGTTGTCGGTAGCTTTAGTGCTGACTTCAAATACAATCGCTGATACTTAGGAGTAGTGTGACTAAAACTGTTGAAACCGGGGGAGGGCTTAAAAGCCGTCTCGACAAATATTTTGAGATTTCTGCACGAGGCTCTAACTTCGGCACTGAAGTAAGAGGCGGTTTAGTCACGTTCGTGACTATGGCATACATTGTTGTGCTAAATCCGATCATTCTTACTTCTGGCACAGATATAGAAGGGAATACACTTTCTTTTCCTGCTGTTAGCGCAGTAACAGCTTTAACAGCAGGTGTGATGACAATACTGTTCGGTATTGTCAGCAGGCTACCCTTTGGATTCGCGGCTGGCTTAGGGATTAACGCGTTCCTCGCATTCTCGGTTGTTGGTCAGGTGACGTGGCCCGAAGCGATGGCGATTGTTGTTATCAACGGTTTACTAATTGTGTTGCTTGCTCTGACTGGCTTGCGCAGAATGATTTTTGATGCTGTTCCCGTAGAGCTTAAGCTTGCCATCACCGTCGGTATTGGTCTCTTTATTGCTTTTATTGGTTTCGTAAACGCAGGATTTGTAACGGCAGCTGGCTCACCCCCTGTTGGATTGGGAGTTGAAGGATCAGTTGCAACCATTCCAACACTTATTTTTGTTTTAACGCTACTAATAACCGGTATTTTGGTCGCCAAAAAAGTTAAAGGCGGGCTATTAATTGGGCTTATCACCGGGACTGTAGTGAGCGTTATAGTCGAGTTGACAATGCACTTAGGTTCAAGCCAAGAAAATGAGGGCGGGTGGGGCCTGACCGTTCCCACACTCGAAGGATCACCCTTTAGCTTGCCAGATTTGAGCTTGATCGGTGCTGTCAGTTTCAACTTTGAAAAAGTTGGAATCATAACTCTTGTGATGCTGGTCTTTACACTTTTATTCACAAACTTCTTTGATGCGATGGGCACTTTCACTGGATTATCTCGTGAAGCTGGACTCGCCGACGCAAAAGGCAACTTTCCACGGCTAAAGTCAGCGCTCGTTGTTGAAGGTATCGGCGCAGTAGCGGGTGGTTTAACCTCGTCCTCTTCAAACACAGTGTTCATCGAGTCAGGTGCTGGTATTGGTGAAGGAGCCCGCACAGGTTTTGCCAACATCATCACGGGCCTAATGTTTATCGCGGCAATGTTTTTAACGCCATTGACCCAAATAGTCCCAACCGAGGTAGCTGCGGCAGCGCTCGTCATCGTTGGGGCTTTGATGATGTCACAGATCCAAAATATTGACTTCTCTGACTTCAGAGTCCTATTTCCGGTTTTCTTAACAGTGACAGTCATGCCGATGACATATTCAATCGCTAACGGGATCGGAGCAGGTTTTGTTTCGTGGGCGCTCATCCAAGGTCTCTCAGGAAAAGCCAAAAAAGTGCACTGGTTGATGTGGATAGTGGCGGCAGGATTCCTCATCTATTTCGCGCGCGGTCCAATCCAAACATTTTTGGGATAAAGCTTCGCCCGAAACCAATTTCTAGAAATTGTTAAAAACGGTCGGGGATTAGCAGACGCAAAACCCGACCGTTTTATACGGCTAGAAGTTCTTGAAGATTTAAAGCCAGCAGTTCATTGCCGGCAATGAACATTGTTTCACCCGGTAGCTCTGTTGCTGTCTTACCAAGCAAAACCGCGCCTGCTTCTCTGGCAATCAGCGCCCCAGCTGCCCAGTCCCAAGGTTTAATACCCTTCTCGAAATATGCGTCTATTCGTCCAGCCGCTAAAAGACAAAGATCATATGCTGCTGTGCCGATTCGTCTGATATCTCTAATCTCTGCGATTACACCGCTTAGAAGTTTTATCTGTTCTAGTCTTCTTTCAGCGGTGTAACCGAAACCGGTGGCAACGAGAGCTTGATTGAGTGGGGTGTCTTTGGAGACAAAAATACGTTCATCGTTTAAAAAAGCGCCCGCCCCTTCCGTAGCGTAAAAAAGTTCACCTGTTTTTGGGTTGTAAACCGCTGCAGCGACTGCTCTGCGTCCGTCTTCAAAAGCTGTTTCGTCTTCTACACACGCTGCAATGCTCACACAATATGCGGCCAGATCATATAAGTAATTGACGGTGCCATCTATTGGATCTATTACCCATGTGATACCGCTTGTTCCTGATTGACGGGTGCCCTCTTCGCCATAAATTGCGTCATCAGGGCGAGCTTGCGTGATTCGTTCAACGATCATACGTTCGGCAATCTTATCTGCTTCGGTGACAATATCATTGAGACTAGATTTGGTGTCTGAAACTTGCACACCGGCCGTGCGTAATCTATAAATTTCTGTTCCGACTTCTTTGGCGATCGATGTCGCAAGTAGCACTAATTCTTCGGTGTTCATGTTTCAAGCCTACGCTGATTTGTGTTGCTCGATCTTACAAAAGTTTATGGCAGTGCTGGCATGTTTAAATCAACCCCAAAATTATTTGCCGAATAACAGCAATACAGGCTAATATAGAAAGGTTGCCGTAAGAACGGCCGCGGATAGAGAGAGCTCCGACCATCAGGGTTTGGGCGCCGCGCAACGAGAGAAGGATCACCATATGTCACTTAGTCCAGAAGCAAAAAAAGCTATTGTTGATGAGTACGCTATCAAACCGGGTGATACCGGATCTCCAGAAGTTCAGATTGCTATTATGTCTGAACGCATTAAAGGATTGACAGAGCACCTCAAGTTCCACAAGCACGATCACCACTCTCGTCGTGGTCTACTTCTGCTTGTTGGTCAGCGCCGCCGTATGCTGGGTTACCTACACGACGTCGATATTGAGCGTTACCGTTCACTGATTGGTCGCCTGGGTCTACGCCGCTAATCTGCATTAACATTTAAATACTTTTAAGAGCCCCTAACCGGGGCTCTTTTTTATTTACTTAGTTGATAATTAAATTTCTTAGCAATGAATAAAAAAGGTGGCCCACCATAAGATGGGCCACCTTTTTTAAATGCTTTGATATTACAGCTTTGCCGTTGCATCTTTCAGCACGCTCCGGAGGATACCCCCGATTTCAGCGAACTCAGCGGGACCTATTGTTAGAGGTGGAGCTAATTGAATAACTGGTTCTCCACGGTCGTCAGCACGACAGTAGAGACCTGCCTCCCACAGAGCTGGTGACAGATAGTCACGAAGGAGTCGATTGGCTTCTTGTTCGTTAAAGGTTTCTTTTGTAGCTTTATCTTTAACGAGTTCAATTCCAAAGAAGTAGCCGTCACCACGCACATCCCCGACAATATCGAGATCGAGAAGTTTCTCTAATTCAGCGCGGAACAGAGGACTGTTCTCTTGAACGTGAGCATTTAAGTTTTCTTCTTCAAAAATGTCAAGGTTTTCTAGAGCTGCAGCCATTGCGCCTGGGTGCCCTGCGAATGTGAACCCATGATAGAAAGTGTTTTCTTCAGAATTGAAAGGCTCTGAAACTTTATCACTAACAATCATCGCTCCGGCAGGAACATAACCTGAAGTGATGCCTTTTGCCGCAGTGATGATATCTGGTTCGTAGCCGAGAGCGGTCGATGCGAAGAAGTCACCTACGCGACCGAAAGCACAAATTACTTCATCGCTGACTAGTAGCACATCGTACTCATCACAGATTTCACGCACCCGCTTGAAGTAACCAGGGGGAGGTGGGAAACAGCCACCAGAGTTTTGAACGGGTTCTAAGAAAACCGCTGCTATTGTGTCGGGGCCTTCAAAAAGGATGGCTTCTTCGATACGATTTGCAGCCCACTGACCAAATGCTTCGATATCGTCGCTTGGTGCGCCCATCTCTTCTGCACGGTAGAAGTTGGTGTTTGGAACCCGGAGACCGCCTGGGGTCAAAGGCTCATAAAACTTCTTCATTTCAGGTATGCCAGTGATGGCGAGTGCACCCTGTGGGGTTCCGTGATAAGCAACAGAGCGTGAAATCACTTTGTGCTTCATTGGTTTACCCTTGAGCTTCCAATAGTGCTTAGCTAATTTGAATGCAGACTCAACGGCTTCTCCACCACCGGATGTATAGAAGACTTTGTTCATTTCACCCGGTGCGTAGTTTGCTAGACGTTCTGATAGTTCAATAGCAGCAGGGTTTGCATATGACCAGATCGGCATAAAGTCGAGCTGTTTCATCTGTTTAGCGACGGCGTTGACAATTCGTTCGCGTCCGTGCCCAACGTTTACAACGAAAAGTCCAGCTAGACCATCAATATATTTCTTGCCAGCGGCATCATAAATGTGGTGTCCTTCGCCACGAGTAATGATCGGTATACCATCGTTCAAAACTTTTTGGTTGGTAAAATGTGGCCACAAGTGTTTTGCGGCTTTGGCTTGGAGGGCGGCTGTATCGTGCGGCCCTGTTGGATCAAAAGACATAATTATCGGGTTCCCCAGTCATACTTTTGCTTGGTTAATTCAAGATTGACGAATGTTTCTGTTGAAACTACCCCATCGATACACCTGATTTTATCGTTTAGTGTTTCTATGAGGCCTGAATCATCTTCGCTTACAATTTCAGCCATTATGTCGAATGCTCCTGCGCTTAAAAACAGGTATGCGACTTCTGGCATTTCTGCAAGTTTGGCGGCGATGACCCTCGTATCGCCGGTTACCCTCATGCCGATCATGGCGGTTCGGCCGAAGCCTAAACGCATGGGGTCGGTCACAGCAACTATTTGCATGACCCCGGCATCGGTGAGCTTTTGCACGCGCTGCCGCACCGCGGCTTCACTAAGACCAACCTTTTTCCCTATGGCAGAGTAAGAACGACGACCATCGACCTGTAACTCTTCGATAATCGCCTTCGACATGTCATCGAGATGGGGTGTGTTCTTTGCAGTCCTCACAATTTTGATTCTGCCACCTTTCTCTCAAGAATGCAAAGGAATTCGAAGAAAATCGGGCTTGAATCTTCGCATATCAACACTTTGTCGCAAAAAAGATGCCATATTTCTAATTTTACCTATCGTATTTGTATGCGCGAATTACAGAACTTTATCAATGGTGATTTTGTTGACTCTAACTCAAAAGAAGCGTTCGATGTTATTAACCCGGCAACTGAAGATGTGATAGCGTCTTCGCCGATTTCTTTCGAGGTTGATGTTGATCATGCTTACGACGTTGCAAATAAAGCATTTCAAGAGGTTTGGGCTGACACAACTCCGCTTTCGACGCTTCTACTTGCCGAAGTAGCTCAAGAGTTTTTGCCACCTGGGGTTTTTAACGTGGTACTTGGAGACAGAAGCACGGGTGCAGCTTTTATTTCTCACCCGACTCCGGAGCTCGTAGCTATAACGGGTTCAGTGCGTGCCGGTATGGAGGTGGCGAAATCTGCTTCGTCGCAGCTTATTACAACGTTGGCCAAGACTGTATTGCTGCGCTAGTTGAATATATGAAGGACAACGCTAAAACTGGTCAGCCTGACGAAGATGTGATGTTTGGTCCGAGCAATAATGCTGCGCAGTTCGCACGAGTGCGAGAAGTTATTGACACACTCCCTGATCACGCAAACATCGCTATCGGTGGGGGCAGGCACGGAGATTTGGGCTATTTTAATGAAGCTACAGTTGTCACTGGTATGAAACAAGATGATTATGCGGTGCAGACCGAGATATTTAGCCCTGTCTTAACTGTGCAAACGTTTAAAACAGAAGAGGAAGCCCTGGAGCTGGCTAACGGGGTCAGCTACGCACTTTCGGCTTCAGTGTGGACTAAAGACCATGAGACCGCGATGCGTATGACTAGAAAGCTGGACTTTGGTTGCACCTGGGTAAACACTCACTTGCCGTTTGTTTCAGAAATGCCACACGGAGGGTTTAAATACTCCGGTTATGGTAAAGATCTTTCAATGTATGGTTTTGAAGACTACACACGAATCAAACATGTCATGCATTATCTAGGCGAGTAACACACCACTAAGGAGATAAAGATGTACTCTTTTCGTAGGAATATTAATCTTTGTAACGAATTTAGTCGTCTTAATAATAAATAGATAACGTTTATGTCAAGAAATCCCGAAACTAGCTATGTCTGGCTTTGCCTCAACTAACAAATACGTTTAAGATCAGTACAGAATTGTTCTTTTAGCAAAATTTATCGAATTACTTTATAACTTACAAAGGAGTATGAAAGTGGCTAAAAACACCCCCCAGGACCCGGTGGTTCGTGACATTGTAAACCTCATTCGCGGTCAGCAAATGAATCGTCGTTCACTTATGAAAGGTGCCGCTTTTGGAGCAGCGGGGCTAGGCACCTTGGGGCTCGCCGCTTGTAGCGGTGGGGGAGGAGAAGCTGGTGGTGGCGGATCAGATAGCGACATTGTCTGGGGCAACTGGACATACTATCTCGACTACGATGAGGAGACTTCAGAAAACCCCACTCTTGAAGCTTTTAACGCTGAGGCTGGATTCAATGTGCACTACATCGAAGACATAGATGACAACAACACCTTCTATGGCAAGATCAAAGATGCTCTGCAACTTGATCAGCACACCGGTTACGACGCGATTACCCTTACTGATTGGATGAATGCAAGGCTAATCGATGCCGGTCAGATCCAAGAGTTTGATTATGCAAACATGCCAAACGTTAAAAACAATCTTCTCGACACCGAGTGGGATGCGTTTACCGGGGATCCCGGCCGTAAGTTCACTATCCCCTGGCAGCTTCCAACAACAGGTTGGGCCTGGAACAAAGAAGCATTCCCAAGCGGTCTGCACACCCTCGACGACCTGCTAAACCCAGATCTCAAAGGTAAAGTGCAGGTGCTCAGTGAGATGCGTGACACCATTGGTTTGATTCTCGCCGGTCAAGGTGTTGACCCTGACGGTGACTGGGGTGATAAAGAGTTCGATTACGCGATGGAGTGGTTGCAAGACGCTCTTGACAGCGGCCAGATCAACAACGTTAAGGGTAATGATTACACCCAAGATCTAGAAACTGGAACAATGCTCGCTGGGTTTGTGTGGTACGGAGACGTAGTCATGATGAACTACGACCTTGGTGACCAGTGGGGTGTTGAGATTCCTGAAGCGGGAGGAATGATCGCATCAGATTCATTTACAATTCCAAACGGAACCACCCCTGAGAGCAAAGCTAAAGTTGAAGAGTTGATTAACTACTACTATGATCCGGAGGTTGCTGCTGAGGTTTCCGCCTACGTTGCATATGTTTCTCCAGTTAAGGGTGCACAAGAGGCGATGGCAAATATCGACCCAGAGCAGGTCGATAACCCAGCTATCTTCCCGAGTGACGCAGACATGAAGAAACTAAATAACTTCCGTATCCTTACACCGGAAGAAGATCAGCGCTATTCAACAGCATTCCAGAGAGCTCTTGGTCTCTAAACATGGTTGAAATGAGCTCATTTGCAGAGAAGGGTGCCGATCTCGAACTGATCGGCATCCAGAAGCGCTTTCCGGGTTTTACCGCAATTGAAAATCTAGACCTAACGATTCCAGCAGGGTCTTTCTTCGCGCTTTTAGGGCCTTCAGGTTGCGGAAAAACTACAACGTTGAGGTTGGTCGCCGGTTTGGAAGATCCCAGCGCGGGTAGAATTTTAATCGGTGGTCAAGATGTTACTGCGCTAAAACCGCATAAGCGTCCGGTTAACACCGTATTCCAGTCCTATGCACTTTTTCCGCACATGACGATTCTAGAGAATGTAGCTTTTGGGCTGAAGCGTCGAAACCTGCCAGACCCAATTGGTAAAGCACATGAGGCGCTACAACTTGTTGAACTGGACCATGTCGCAGACCGCAAGCCAGCCCAACTCTCTGGAGGGCAGCAACAACGCGTCGCGCTCGCTCGTGCAGTTGTAAACCGCCCAGCACTGCTTTTGCTTGACGAGCCACTTGGCGCTCTCGACTTGAAGCTTCGCAGGCACATGCAGCAAGAATTGAAAGAGATTCAACAAGAGGTTGGTTTGACTTTCTTGCATGTCACACACGATCAGGAGGAAGCCATGACTATGGCTGACACCGTCGCTGTTATGAACAAAGGCAGAATCGAGCAGATGGGTGCTCCTGAGGAGCTCTATGAGCTACCAAAGACGGTTTTTGTGGCTAACTTTCTTGGCCAGTCGAACCTTTTTGTCGTAGAAGTTGTCGGTGAAAACGCTGACGTTGTTCATACGAACCTTGCAGGCCACAAAATTGATCTGCTGAAGTCAAGAAGTGAACGGCATGATGGTGTTATCACCATCGGGGTGCGCCCAGAAAAGCTGCGTCTTCATCAAACAAAGCCTGAAGAGCAAACTGGTGTCAACTTGCTTGGGCCCGGTAAGATCACTGATGTCTCGTTTATCGGTGTGAGCACACAGTACACTGTCGAATCTCCTGTTTTTGGTTCTGTTAATGTTTTCGCTCAAAATGTTGAGTCAGGTCCAGCGGCATCGCTAGGGCAGGAAGTTTATGTCAGCTGGTTAGCAGGGCACACATTTGGACTCGCCGACGATCAGTTCGGTACACAAGACGTTATCAGCGAGGTCTCAACCAGAATGATGGCTTCGCACGCGTTAGAAAATGAGTAGACGCTATGGCTTTTACCGCATTTTCTTCTAACACTAAAAAAGTTGAACAGGGTCCGGGTAAAAAATCTTGGGTCGCGCTTGCTTTGCTTGCTCCGGGCATCGCATACATGCTGTTGTTTTTTGTGGCACCCTTTATCCAACTTTTTATCACTTCGTTGCAGGTTCCGCTCGGCGGGATCGGTCAATATGAGCCAGGTTTAGAGTTTATAAACTACTGGATCGCTCTCAAAGAGTATTGGCCGCATCTTCTTCGTTCCTTTGCGTATGCGCTAACTGCGACGGTGATTGGGCTTTTGATTAGCTATCCGCTGGCATACCTCATTGGAGTTCGAGTTAGACAGCGACCGCTATTACAAGGAATTTTGCTGATTCTAGTGATAGCTCCGTTTTTCATCAGTTTCTTATTGCGCACGCTAGCCTGGAAGTCGATACTGCCAGTAGATTTCATAGGAACTGACGGATCGGTAATATTCGGTCTGGTCTACAACTTTATTCCTTTCATGGTGCTGCCAATGTATGCGTCGCTGCAAGCCTTAGATTTGCGTCTGGTAGAAGCCGGGTCAGATCTATACGCCTCACCGGTAACAGTTTTTAGAAAAGTTACACTACCTCTTTCTATACCAGGAGTGGTATCGGGTACGCTGCTTAGCTTCATTCCGATGTCTGGTGACTACGTAGTCGCTTCACGAAGCTTCTTAGGTAGTACGAATACACCGATGGTTGGTAACGTGATTGAGTCTAACTTTTTGCAGACTCAAAACTATCCAATGGCGGCGTCACTGTCTGTTTTGTTGATGATTATTATCTTGGTGATAGTTGCCACATATGTGCGTAAGAGTGGGGCGGAGGATCTGCTGTGAAAAAGTTTAGTCTCGGCAAAGCCTTTGTGCCGGTAGTAGCATCAGTTGTTTTAATCTACCTATTGTTGCCAATTGTCTATGTTATTGCTTTTTCTTTCAACGCAAAAAAGGGCCGCAATAACATTTCTTGGCAGGGTTTCTCGCTCGAAAATTGGCAGAACCCCTGTGGCGCGCCACAAGTTTGTGAAGCGTTTGGCAATTCGATTTTGATCGGCGTAGTGGCTACGGTAGTAGCGACCATCCTTGGAACGATGATCGCGATTGCTCTTGTGCGATATCGCTTTAAGTTTCGGTCTACTATCAGCCTTTTGCTCTTTACTCCGATGGCAACGCCAGAGGTAGTTTTGGGCGCAGGCTTAGCAGCACAGTTCCTGCTTGCTGGTGTTGAAAAAGGTATCGGCACAGTAATTCTCGCACACACAATGTTTTGCGTATCCTACGTGGTGGTAGCTGTGAAAGCTCGGGTATCGAGTCTCGATCCAGCAGTAGAGGAAGCTGGGCGTGATTTGTATGCATCGCCTGGCCAAGTCTTCTGGAGAATCACACTACCGATGCTGACCCCCGGCATCGTAGGTGCGGCGCTACTAAGCTTTGCGCTTTCTTTTGACGACTTCATCATCACAAACTTCAACTCAGGAACAGCAACTACTTTTCCGAAGTTTATTTACATTTCAGCTATGAAGGGCGTTCCAGCGCAGGCTAACGTATTGGCGTCGATAGTCTTCTTTGGAGCTCTCCTGCTGGTTGTAGTGGTGCAAATGGTCAACATAAACAGGCGCAAAAAACTTTCTGCGGTTTAAATCGTTTTTCTAGCAGATTAGAGCAGATCCGGGTGTTGGATATTTTTGGGTGGAGTGTCCAACACCCAGATCTCGCTTTATAGGTTGACCCATAATTTGGCGGTAGGCTTAGAAGATAATGCTAGAACTAGAAGTTGCCTCAAGAATCGCAGATCTCCGATCAAAGTTTCAAGATATCGTCGCTGTATTAGACTTACCAAACCTTGAGCAAGAAATCACAGTGCTTGAAGAAAAAGCTCTAGCACCCAACCTTTGGGACGATCCCGAAGAAGCGCAGCGCGTTACAAGCGGTTTGAGTCACAGGCAGACACAAGTAAAAAAACTGAAGACGATCGAAGCTAGACTCGACGATCTCGAAGTGCTTGTTGAACTAGCCACAGAAGCAGAAGATGAAGACTCAGCTAAAGAAGCTCTATCGGAGCTCAAAGCGTTAGAGAAAAACATCCAAAGCCTTGAGGTGCAGACGATGCTATCGGGCGAATACGATGAGTACCCGGCAATAATTTCGATCCGCGCAGGGGCGGGTGGTGTTGATGCCGCTGATTTTGCGCTTATGCTGCAACGCATGTACCTGCGTTACGGAGAGCAACACGGGCATAAAGTGACAGTTCTCGAAACCAGCTATGCAGAAGAAGCAGGTATAAAGTCAACAACTATGCAGTTTGACGCACCCTTCGCATTTGGAACCCTCTCTGTTGAAGCAGGCACACACCGACTTGTTAGAATCAGTCCATTTAATGCAGCGGGCAAAAGACAGACAAGTTTTGCTGCAGTAGAAGTTATTCCGCTTATGCCAGAAGCTGCGGAGGTAGACATCCCTGAATCAGACATTAGAGTTGATGTTTATCGTTCAAGCGGTCCCGGAGGACAGTCGGTTAATACGACTGACTCCGCCGTACGCATAACTCACATCCCAACCGGAACAGTAGTTTCGATGCAGAACGAAAAAAGTCAGATTCAAAACCGAGCTGCCGCGATGCACGTACTCCAATCACGTCTGCTACTTCTACAAAAAGAAGAAGAAGCGGCGAAGAAAAAAGAGCTGGCTGGATCGTTTACCGCGAGTTGGGGAGACCAGATGCGAAGCTACGTTCTCGCCCCATATCAGATGGTTAAAGACCTGCGCACTGATCACGAAGTAAACAACCCGCAAGCAGTCTTTGACGGTGATCTAGATGGCTTTATAACTGCGGGCATTAGGTGGAGATCGCTTCGCAACTCCAAATCTGATGTCTAGTGAAAATTTCTAAGCGTGGCTACAGGTTATTAGAGGATCAGAGTTGTACGATCGATAAGCCATGATTCTCTTTGAAAATGTAGTGAAGAAACACCGCGGTTCTAAAAAACCTGCGCTTGACGGGGTTAGTGTAAATATTAACCGCGGCGAATTCGTGTTTCTGGTTGGCGCTTCGGGATCAGGTAAATCAAGCTGTTTGCGAATGATTCTGCGCGAAGACAAGCCAAGCTCTGGCATGGTGCACGTGTTGGGCCAAAACTTAAGCAAAATATCGGCAAGAAAAGTTCCATTCTTTAGAAGGAACTTGGGTGTCGTTTTTCAAGACTTTAGACTTTTAACAAACAAAACAGTTTTTGATAACGTAGCTTTTTCTCTGCAAGTGATCGGCAAATCGCGCGGTTTCATTCAAGAGGCTGTTCCTGATGTTCTAGAACTTGTGGGCCTTAAAGAAAAAGCGAAACGATTTCCACACGAGCTCTCCGGCGGTGAACAACAGCGTGTAGCAATTGCGAGAGCTATCGTTAACAAACCAGCGATTTTGCTTGCTGATGAGCCTACGGGCAACCTTGACCCTGCTACGAGCCTAGGTATTATGCAGTTGCTTCGGGCGATTAATGCGGCAGGAACAACTATCGTAATGGCAACGCATGAGGCAGTTTTTGTTGATGTGATGCAACAGCGTGTGATCGAATTGCAAAATGGAAAAGTTGTTCGTGACGAAATTGGCGGCGGTTACGGACATACAGCGGCACTGCCAACTCAAACATCTGTTAGCAGTAGCGATCCGGGAGATGGTAGGGAACAGGTGCTTCGGGCAAGCGAAGAGGCCGTGCGCCGGGCACTATCGCCGATGGCCCCGGTAGAACCAGTAGCTGCGGCCAAAGCAGAAGAACACTTTGACGATAGCTACGATCCACCGACAGAAGAAACCATTTTTGTTGCCAAACAGGAGATGCATCTTCCTGAGAATTTTGATCACACTGAGATCGCAGAAATAAATGAAGAAAAGCCTGAAGAACCTGAGCCATTAGAAAACAGGATTCCCTTTTTCTTGCGGGAAGAGCCAGGCACAGACCCGGTTGAAATAGACCCGGTTGAGATCGTAGAATCTGGTGGTTTCGCTAAACATTTGGGGTTGGAAGATACCGAAGACCCTGAAAGAGGTGAACGCTGATGAGAGCTGGGTTAGTTTTCGGTGAGGTGTTCCAGGGGTTACGTCGCAATGCTTCTGTAGTGATTTCTGTCACTCTCGTAACGTTTGTGTCTTTAACTTTTGTTGGAGCCGCAATTTTGATGCAGTTACAGGTGCAACAAATGAAATCTTTTTGGTACGATCGTGCGCAAGTTGCGATTTACCTGTGCACAGAGGCTGATGAGACAGCAACGTGTTCAGGCCAGATGACAGATGACGAACAAAAAGCGGCAATTGAGCAGGCTTTACAGTCTGAAACTCTCGCGCCGTATGTTGAAGAGTTCTTTTTTGTTGATCAAGAAGAAGCATTTGAACAATTTGTTACAGAGTTTGCCGAGCATCCGGTTGCACAAATAACCAGGCAGGAGCAGCTACCTGAAACCTATTGGGTGAAGTTAGATGAAACTGCCGATCCTGAAATAATTATTGACACATTTTCTGGTGTGCCAGGAGTGCTGGAGGTTCTGGATCAGCGTTCTTTGCTTGACAACATTTTTGCGCTCTTGAGAGTTGCTAGCTACACGGCGGTGGGAATAGCTAGCTTGATGCTTGTCGCCGCCATGCTTTTAATTTCAACAACAATACGGCTTTCAGCGTTCTCTAGGCGGCGAGAAATAAGTATTATGCGACTAGTAGGAGCTTCAAACCTTTTCATACAGACCCCATTTGTTATTGAAGGGATTCTTGCTGCTCTAGTAGGAGCGGTCATGTCTAGCGTTGCCTCTCTTGCGATAGTTAAATTCTTTGTGCAAGGATACCTGGTGCAGAGCGCCCCCTTTACAAGTTACATCACGTTAGAGCAAGCTTTCATTGTGCCGCCAATTCTGTTAGCTTTGGGCGTCATCCTCTCAGCCATAGCAGCTAAGGTCGCAATTACGAGATATTTACGTGTTTAGTGTGAGCAGAAAATAAAATGGTTAAAGAGCGCGGTCAAAAACTAATAGCCTCCAATAAGAAGGCTAGGCACGACTACCATATTTTTGACATATTCGAAGCGGGAATGGTGTTAACAGGTAGCGAAGTGAAGTCTTTGCGAATGGGAAGAGCTTCTCTCACTGACGGCTATGTTTTTGTCGAAAACGGTGAAGCATGGCTTGATGCTGCTTATATTCCAGAGTATTTAAATGGAACTTGGACTAACCATTCTCCACGCAGAAAAAGAAAACTGCTCTTACACAGGCATCAAATTGACAAGATGTGGCAAAAAACGCGCGAAGGCGGCATGACTATTGTGCCTTTGAAAATGTACTTTTCAGATGGCAGAGTGAAGGTTGAGATCGCTCTGGCTAAAGGTAAGCGAGAGTACGATAAACGTCAAACCCTTCGAGAGCAACAAGACAAACGAGAAGCTGAGCGCGCCATGAGGCAGCGTAACCAGATGGGTGAATAGCAACTAGCAGAACACCATCAGATAGCTTTTTGGGGTAATGTTTGATACTATTTAATGTTGATTGAAAATTCCATAGTGCTCATCTGCTTTCCCGAACTTTCATAAATTTGGGGCCGATCGGTTTCGACACGTCGAGTGAAACCGTGAGAAGCGAGTCGAGGATGCGAAGTTATCTCGTAAACGATCTTCGTAACCAATAAGTGCAAACGCAAAACGCACTGACTTCGCTCTCGCTGCC
>DATJCC010000153.1:0-3965 GCA_035514995.1 Microbacteriaceae bacterium | reverse complement strand
TCTGCACAAGAATAATTCCGTAGGGCGCGTTAACGTAAAATGGTTGGATGTCTTCTTCGCTTGCGGCTTCACTTTTTGTAGCAAACCGCACGTGACCGAGCCCCAGGTTTCCGAGCAGGCTGCGCATATCGCGGGTCCGGTACGCTTCACGCACGAGACCGCGCGCTTTAAACATGTGAAAGTTATTGCCGTCTTCGGTAGCGATGCCGGTTGATTCTTGACCTCGATGCTGGAGAAGAAGTAGCGCGTCATAAACCTGTTGGTTGACTGGTTGAGTTGAAACAATTCCGACGATTCCGCACATGCGTGATGGTTCCTCTAGACAGGGTGGGTGTTTCTTCTATTTTCGCACACACCTGCGTGATCTGTTCTCAGGAATACCTGGGTTTTTAAATGCGATGCGCTTTTAGTGCGACGGCTAGGGACGCGATTGTGTCACCTGAGTCTAGTTCTACACCTAAAAGGTCTTCAATTAGCTCTAATCGAGCATAAAAAACTGATCTAGACAGGCGAGCTTCTTTGGCTGCTTGGGAGCGATTGTTTGGGTGTGCGAGGTAGGCTGCAAGCACTAGTAGCAGGTCTCCGTGGTAACCTGAGCCTCGCTTTTTGTCGTATTCGATTAAGGGTCCTAGTTGTTCGGTTACAAAGGTTTGTAGGGCAGGGGATCCTGCAAAGCTTCTAAGGAGATATGTCAGAGGCTGGTTGGCTGCCAGTTGCACACTCACTCTTCCGATCTCACCCCAGGCAGGAAGCGGACCTGCTTCTTTCACACCTTCAGCTGAAGCTAAAAGACCTGCAACCCCGTGACCTGTAACCCCTATCGAAAGGTGCACTCGCCATGCTCCTGGTGTTGCCATGGGCACCAGCATGTCAAGCTCCCGAGCCAACGCTGAAGCAAACGTGGGCATCGAGTTTGTTTCTGGTTTTGTTTTGGTTCGTTCATCGCCTCGGGGTAACGACACAAGTGCCAGAATCGAGATGCCGTTTGCGGTAGAAGTTTGGTCGTTAAACCACTCAGGTGTGTCAGTAATTAAAACTTTACCCTCGGGGGAGACCGCCCTCCTTAAAGCGGTTTCGATAACAGCCCTTTCAAGGCTTAGATGCGCACCAAAATCGTGCAGACCAGTTAAAGAGACGGCCATAAGATCACGGTCGCTAATGGGCAGACCGCTTGCAGCTAGTTGAGTTTCTAAATCAATATCGTTTCTGTAGCGCCCACTGAGTAGCGTATCGATTAGCTGTTTTGAGGTGAGTCTTAACCACTCGTCACCATCTGGATCGGAGAGCCTGCCGAGTGCTAGAGCAAAAGCACCCAGTTCGAGTACCGTGCGTCTTCCCGCCGGGTGAGCGGGACCCGGAAGAGCGGTAAGTGTGCCCCAGCGTTTGCCACGCGCTTCAACAGCAACCCTCTCTGGTCGTGCATAATCATCTTTTTGTGCACTATTTTCTGGTTGTGCATCGTCTACTTCAAATGAGATGTGTGGATCAGGCGTGTGATTCGTGCTTGATCTAGAGCCGTTCCAGCCGCGCAGCACCTCATTGGCGCTGAGATTATTTTCTGGTGCAGCCCAAGCAATCACTTCACCTGCGATATTTTCGAGCACTACCGGTGCCCCCATCAGCACGGCCATCTGAGCGATCATAAAGTCGACAGGGCTGCGTTTAAGACCGAGTTCAGTGAGCATTTGATGCACTTTGTCGCGTGCTTCTAAAGACTCGTTTTGTGCCGCAAGGATACGTTTATGCACCCGCTGAGTTATCTGTACAAATCTCACCTCTTTGTTTAAAGATATCAAAGCAACATCTTGAGCTTCGCACTCGTCTATTAGAGCCTGCGGAATCTCGTTGAAATGCTGGCCAAGCTCAAGCACGATCGCCACCACTCCGGCTCTTACTAAGGCTTTGGCGAGAGTTTTTATACTTGGCGAGTCTTGGGGCCAACCAGCGCCCGTGGTAAGAATTAATTCACCGCCATCAAGAAGAGATATGGCAGAAGGTCCGGTTAATACGTGCACCCAATTGACGGGCGCTTCAAGCGCTTTGGGTGAAGATAACACATGCGGATCCCCAGCCTGTAGCTCTGCGAAACTAAGCACTTCGCCGACAGAGGGAGAGTCGTGTGAATCAGATGTTTGCTGCATATTCAGAGTGTATCGAACAAATTGTATTAAAACACCTCTCATTCCCGATGGTTTGTGTGTTGCTTGATTTGTTAACTGCTGAGATGGTGGAGATAGTCGATGAAATATAATTCAGACAGAATGACCGAAAGTTAAAGTTTCAAATTTTTGAACTTTAGAGAGGAACAAGCATGGCTCGCATCCCGCACATTATCGCTGGAGAAAAAATTGATGTATCTGATAGATACAATCCTGTTTACAACCCGGCAACCGGAGAGCAACAACACGAAGTTGCTATGGCAGACGCGAAACGCACCGAAGAGGCAATCGCGGCAGCTAAAGCAGCGCTTCCAGGTTGGCGCGCAACTAGCTTGACTAAGCGCTCTGATGTTTTCTTTAACCTGCGCCAGCTCTTGAAGCAGCGCACTCCAGAGCTCTCTGCAATTGTGACGAGTGAGCACGGCAAGGTGCTCTCAGATGCTGCTGGTGAAATTGCACGCGGAATTGAAAACGTCGAATTTGCGGCTGGTCTAATGCAGCACCTGAAAGGTGATTTTGCAGAGCAGGTTTCGACCGGTGTCGACGTGCACCAAGTTAAACAACCAGTCGGTGTTGTAGCGTGCATCACGCCTTTCAACTTCCCGGTAATGGTTCCGTTGTGGATGGTCACAAGCGCAATAGCAGCAGGCAACACCGTTGTTTTGAAGCCGTCTGAGCGTGACCCATCTGCTTCTGTTTATATTGCAGATCTTTTCCGTGAAGCAGGGCTACCAGATGGCGTGCTAAACGTCGTGCACGGCGACAAGGTCACTGTTGACACGATTCTTGAAAGCCCAGACGTCAAAGCGGTCAGCTTCGTAGGTTCAACACCAATTGCAAAATCAATCTACGAACGTTCAGCACTAAATGGCAAGCGTGTGCAGGCACTCGGTGGCGCAAAAAACCATATGATGGTGCTTCCCGATGCCGATATTAATATGGCGGCAGACGCAGCTGTTTCAGCAGCGTACGGCTCAGCTGGTGAGCGTTGCATGGCTATCTCAGTTGTTGTTGCAGTTGGTGGAGTTGCAGATGAATTGGTGCCGGCAATTGAAAAGCGCATCGGCGAACTTAAAATTGGTGATGGCACCGATCCGCAATCAGAGATGGGCCCACTAATCACTCAAGATGCGCGCGATCGTGTGGCATCTTACGTCGCCGGAGCAGAAGCAGAGGGCGCAACAATCGTCGTCGACGGTCGTGAGCAAAAGTTTGACGGTAACGGCTTCTTTATTGGGGTTTCGCTACTCGATAACGTGCAGGTTGGCAGTAAGGTGCACAACGATGAAATTTTTGGGCCGGTGCTAGCCGTTATCCGCGTTGATACGTACGAAGAGGGGCTCAAGATCATCAACGAGCACCAGTACGGTAACGGTACTGCGATCTTTACCCGCGATGGTGGTGCAGCCCGCCAGTTTGAGTTTGATGTAGAAGCTGGCATGGTGGGCATTAACGTTCCGATTCCAGTACCTGTCGGATCATTCTCATTCGGTGGTTGGAAAGATTCTCTGTTTGGTGATACCCACATTTACGGCCCCGAGTCGATTCACTTTTATACTCGTAGCAAGGTGATTACAAGCCGCTGGCCTGATCCTGCGGGCTCAAAAGTTGATCTTGGCTTCCCTGGTAACGACTAAATCTGAAGGGTAGATACTTATGACTGATTACATTGATTTGTATGGTGCCGAGCAGAGCTTCGGCGATAATGAAGCGCAGCGTGAGGTGCGCAAGAACGACCGTGATTATGTGTTTCATTCGTGGTCTGCGCAGGGTGCTATTGATCCACTACCCATTGCAAAGGGGGAG
>DATJCC010000152.1:0-5372 GCA_035514995.1 Microbacteriaceae bacterium | reverse complement strand
GAGCGGCTATAAGTTAATACGGCTTAAAGGCATTTAAATAATCAGTCGTTTAATTAATCAATTATTTTATAAACCAGTTACTTCATAAACCAGTCGTTTAACAAGCACTCGTCTGACAAGCACTAGTTATATAAGCACTCGTTTTATAAACACTCATCTAATAAAAAAGTAGGGCCATGGATATTCAATTTATTATCATGCTCACACTAGCTTTAGTGGTGGGCATCTCTCTGGGCCTTTTGGGTGGGGGCGGGTCAATCTTGACCGTCCCCATCCTCACCTATGTTGGCGGCATGGACCCTAAGGTGGCTATTGCGTCTTCACTTTTTATCGTGGGGGTTACAAGCATAGGGGGGCTAATCTCGCACGCTCGAGGTGGCCGGGTGCAGTGGAAAACGGGGATAATCTTTGGCTTAGCCGGCATGGTTGGAGCCTATCTGGGCGGTTTCGTCGGCGGATACATTCCGGGTGTAATACTCATGGTTCTTTTTGCGATCATGATGCTCGCAACTGCAATAGCTATGATCCGCGGTAGAAAAAAAGTTAAGACCGCGACAGACGATAAAAAGCAGGGACTACCCTTATTCCGTGTCATTCTTGACGGCGCTCTTGTCGGTCTAGCGACAGGGCTTGTTGGAGCCGGAGGCGGGTTTTTAATAGTTCCAGCTCTAAACCTGCTCGGTGGTTTACCAATTGCCGTAGCGATTGGTACCTCACTGTTAGTGATTGTGATGAAATCTTTTGCTGGTTTTGCAGGTTATCTAAATAAAGTCGCAGTGGATTGGACGATCCTGCTATCTTTTTCAGCGGTAGCAATCGTCGGATCATTTATTGGGGCTAAACTAGCCGGCAAAATCCCGGAACAAAAACTACGCAAAGGTTTTGGATATTTTGTACTCGTTATGGGAGCATTCGTTATTTTTCAAGAAGCCCCGCAACTTATCGAACTCTTTACCCAGGGAGCTTAAAGCAAGATGACTGTACAGGCAGAAAAAGAAACCCCAACTGTTGGGCAGTGGGTCGAGGGTTATGAAATACCTGTGATTAACGAACGTGCTGTGCGTGCTGCAGCCGGTATTTTGTTGGTTATTGGTGGTGTCGCGATCGCAGCCGCGTGGAAATACTCGAACCCTGACCTTTTAAAGCCGTTTGGCATTTTCTTTATGTTTGACATGGTGATCCGCCTTTTTCTTGGCGACCGACTGTCTCCAACAATGATTTTGGGCAGATTTATTGTGCGCAAACAAACCCCAGAATGGGTTGGGGCTAGCCAAAAGCTCTGGGCTTGGTGGCTCGGCTACGGTATGGCACTAACATCTTGTTTTGCGATGGGTTTTTTTGGCGCGCCATTTGCAGTCGTTATGTCTCTTTGTAGCCTCTGCGTGACATTCTTGTTTTTAGAAACCGCCTTCGGTATCTGTGTCGGATGCTCACTACAGCGGGTATTTTCAAAAACTAAACCTCAATACTGCCCTGGCGGCGTGTGTGGCGTTCCTAACCACAACCACGACGTGCCTAACCCCAACCACGATGTTCCTACCCACAACCACTAAGGATAAAAATGAAGAAGATTCTTTTAGCTCTTGCGACTTTTCTAGCTGCATCACTGGCACTTGCTGGGTGCACAGCTTCGACTGAAGCAACAGTGCATCCGTCGACAGAGGCGGTAATAATTGATGTGCGCACTCCCGAAGAATACGCGAGTGGACATTTAGAAGGAGCTCACCTGTTAGATCTTAATAGCGGTGAATTTGCGGCAACTTTTACGAGCCTCGACCCAGAAGCTGAATACTATGTCTACTGCCGCTCTGGAAACAGGTCTGCCCAGGCAATCAGCATGATGGAATCAGAAGGCTTTACCAACGTCACAAACCTTGGATCTGTAGGCGACGCGTCTAAAGCAACCGGTATAGAGATAGTGAAATAAAACAGCTTCTCAAAGTAGCCCTGAGTCACTCAGAAACCAAAATCATTCAGTTCAACCAAAACCCCAGGAGATTGAAGTGTCGCTGCAACGGTTCTGGCTCGATTAGCATACTCAGTAGCCCCTTCCGCATCTCCCAGAACTTCGCTTAGGAGCGCTAGAACCGTAGCCACAGGTCCATAACTGCAGGTTCCTTGCCAGCACACTAAGTCTGCCCATGGTTCTAGTGCTGTGAGATATTTTTCTGCTAATTCACGATTTTTCAAGGCGACAGCGGCTCTTCCGCCAATCACGTGGCAGGCTAACCAAGTGAAGTCTTCTTGAACTAGGTCGAAAGCAAGCGCCGCGTGCTTTGTAGCTTTCAGAGCATCTTCAACCGAGATACTGGTTTTTGCGAGAATTAAAGAGTATGCGGCGTGCCAGGCGGGAATACCAGGCTGGCTTTCAACCAGTCCCGACACAGTGTCTAGCAGCTCAGATAACCTCCCTTGGCGAATGCGCAAAGGGAGTAATTGTGTGTAATACGCTGCCGCTGCCCGCTCCGGTGCAACCGGTGCGAACATTAAATAGGCCTGTTCTGCGAGTCGCTCACTTTCGGCGCTATCACCGTCAATTTCTATCATGCTTGCCGAGCAGTACAGTAGTTGCCACCGCCTACCCACATCGCCAACAAGCTCAACATCTCTTTGTAGCTCTGCTAGAGCTTGACGAGCACCAGAGCCGTCACCTTCTTGTAAACACACAGCGAAGCGTAAATGGTTCGCTTCGTAGTATGCAACTGGATCATCGGCGCTTCGGGCTCGGTCTAGCAACTCTGTCGATATGTCTCGCCGGCGTTGCAGATCTGCGGGCATACCAAGCGCCAAATATGCAAAAGGAAGCACCTGACGGCGGATCTCATCAGATACAGCGCTGGCCTCAGCATCGTTAAAGAATCTGCGACATTGCGCAGCCTTCCCAGTCATTGACCACGCCAAACTAGCAGCGGCTTGCACTAGTGCACGCCGATCTGAGTCAGTTATTGCCTTGATAACACGTTGTGTGAGCTTGTTTAATTGCGGATCCAATTTACCAGCAGGACTCGAAGCTCCCAACTGCAACAGAGTGAAAGCTGATTTGGCTATAAGGTTTTCATCTTGCAACGCTAATGAATCTTGCACAGAATTAAGCGCAGCGGTGAAATGTTCAGGGTTGCCGCTTAGTCGCAGCTCATCTGCATATTCGACCCTTATTGCCAGGGTGCGTGCTGGATCGGTTGCGGGATCTACCTCCAGTGCCCTTTGCAACCAATAGACAGAATCACCGTGAGCACCGTATCTTGCCGCTTCTTCAGCTGCGTAACGAATCGCACTTATTGCTGTGTCTGGATCAAGCTCGGCCGCCATGTATAAATGAGTTGCAATAATTATTGGCGGAGCCTCTGAATCTTTTGCGGCAAGACCCAACACGTAGTGCATTTCGAGCAACTGGCCTCTAGGTATGCTCGCATATAGGGTTGTGCGCACCGCTTCATGACGAAACTTCAGAGCGTCTTCTGCAGTCCATTCAACGATTTCTGTCGGAAAATCAGGTTTCCAAGGCCATTGAATATGGGAGAAAGCTGCCCGTGGGTATCCCGATCCGGCAACAGCCGCAAGAAGAACATCGCGACGTTCTCGATAACTCAACGATGCAATAAGTCGTTCTGCGAGCGCCGTGAGTTCTTGTGTGGGTTCGGGAACATCAGGTATCGGCGCTCCTTTTTCAAGTGATTCTAACAGCGAAATCAGCATTGCTGGATTCCCTCCAGAGTGCTTAACAAGAATGTCTTTGTCTGTTTTACTTCCACGACTTTGGGCAATGGCTACTAGACCCTCCGCATCGATCCCCGAAATGGGGATTTCGCTGAAGCTATTGAAGCCCACGTCAGTGCCGTGAGCGCCTAGAATAATTCTAACGTTTGGGTTTGTGACGGTGTTTTCGAGCACAGTAGCGATAGAAGGGCCGATGAAGTGGGCATCGTCAATAATTAAAACAACTGGTTCATCTTTATCCATAGATTTAAGATGCCTCTCAAAAACGTTCAGTGTTCCATGGCCCGGAGGGATACTCACTCCTAATTCATCGAGTGCTTCTGCGATCATGCTGACCGGTGAATATGGGTACTCCTCGGCCTTAAGCAAAATTACTGGCAGCCCTAGTCGGGTGAGTTCTTTTCTCACTTCAATTAGTAAACGTGACACTCCAATCCCAGGCTCACCACTAACGAGCACGGGTCTTCTCCGGGCGACCTCGCCGAGAATCAAACGTAAATCGAGCGTGCGCCCCGCAAATACTTCTGAAGTTTTGAGGCTAGTGGTCTGCTCTCTGGCAAGAGGATTAAGAATCTTTTCTTCTACCTCGGCTAATTCTTTGCCCTCTTCGATGCCTATTTCGATGCGGAGCTTACGACGTGCCTGAGCTATTATCGATAAAGCGTCTGCCCGTCGTCCGTGCATCATCAGGGCCTGTGCGAGCAGAGCAACTCGCTTTTCATCGTGTGGTGAGGCGCCCGCCAGCAACTCAGCTTCGTGTAACGCCCAGTTCTTTCGTCCTGTTAATATTGCGGCTTCAAGTCGTGTGTTTCGTAGGGCCTCAAATGTGGCCGAAAGAGCAGCGATCTTTGGCTCCGCTTCAGGCGTGTGGTCTATGTCGCAGAGCGGGTCTCCTAAGCGTAGCGCCAATGCCTCATCAGCGATTTTAAAGGCGGTAGCCGCTTGCTTAGTGTCGATTAGCTCTTCTGCCCGTGTCGAGAGTTTAAGCACGAGGTCTGCGTCAGTGGGCAGGTTAAGGCTGTAAGAGTGGGTTCCGGTGCTGATCGACTCTTCTCCGAGAATTGCACGGATTCGGCTAAGTTGATTGTGAAGAGCTTGCGTGGCTGTTCGTGGCGCAGCTTCTCCCCATACGGTTTCAATAATTTCATTGCGATGCACAAAACCTGGGGCGGCGACGGCAAGTCTTGCAAGGAAACGACGTTGAGTGACACTAAAGAAGAGCTCCTCCCCACTGTTTGTGACTGCTGTCACTGCGCCAAGGATGCGGAGAAACTTGATGGGTCGGACGCCAGAGTCCTTCAACATGTTTTGATGCTACCAGTGCGCAAAGACTATAGGGGTTTTTCTGGAGATGCCTTTAGTTCTCCAATTGGTTTTCTAAATGCCGCCGCCAACCTCTAAGTTACTGCGATCAGCGGCACCAAAGGTGGTCGCATTTGCGTTGTTGCTACCAGGAGAATAAAAGCGGATGGCTAAACTAGGTAGCTCCGATACAGGCACAAACTACCGCTGGTTACACTTTTGAATTATAAACGTGTACAAGTACGCCTCTATGCGTTGCAACCTCAACTGTCTGCCCTACGCTCAAGGCTCCATAGCCCAAGTTCCGTCCAACCAGCGGTCAAGAGATCCGTTGCGCAACGAAATAAGATGCA
>DATJCC010000151.1:0-1698 GCA_035514995.1 Microbacteriaceae bacterium | reverse complement strand
TATGACCGCTTGTGCATTGGCTAAAAGATCTGCATCTAAAATACTGCGATCTGGATCCCAAGAATGCTCATTTTGGCCTCGTGGCTGACCACGCACCAAAGTGTGCACCTCTAAACCTTCATGTTGGTTTAAAGCTTCTTTGAGTGCGGTGCCGATCAATCCTGATGCTCCGGCAAGAATTATTTTTGAGCTCATAACAACCATTCTTGCATCTAGTGAGCAACACAGAGTAGTCTCTGACTCTACGGTATCGTTGAAGTGTGAAGATCTTGGTACTCGGCTCAGGTGCTCGTGAGCATGCAATCGTTAAATCCCTACAGGCTGAACCCGTTCAGCATGAAATAGTTTGTGCCCCCGGCAACGCTGGCATGTCGTGTAAAAGAGAATTATCTCTTGATCCGAACGATCCGGTGGCTGTAAGCGATTATTCACAACAAAATGGTGTCGAACTCGTCGTGATCGGCCCTGAAGCTCCTCTTGTCGCAGGGGTAGCCGACCCGCTTCGCAAAGCTAAAATACCCGTATTTGGTCCGTCAAAAGCTGCCGCCCAGATCGAAGGCTCAAAAGCTTTTGCAAAGCGCATAATGGCTGAAGCGGGTGTGCCAACCGGTGGCGCCAAAGCTGTTTCTGACCGTGCTAGTGCAGAACAAGTTCTGAAAGAATATGGCGCTCCGTATGTTATTAAAGCTGACGGTTTAGCTGCCGGAAAAGGTGTTCTTGTCACTGACAGTTTCGATGAGGCAATCGAACACGTCGAAACATGGGCTCCTCATGGTGAAGTGCTCATTGAAGAATTTCTGGCTGGCCCAGAGGTTTCGCTTTTTTTCTTTTCAGACGGCGTCAATGTGTTACCTCTAAGCCCTGCCCAAGATTTTAAACGCATCTTCAATGACGATGAGGGCCCAAACACAGGCGGTATGGGTTCTTATTCGCCTTTGCCATGGCTGGCATCAGATTTTATTCAAGAAGTAACAGATAGGGTCGCTCAGCCCACAGTTGACCAGTTGTGTGCAGAGGGAACCCCGTTTGTTGGTTTGCTCTATTGTGGTTTAATCATCACAGATTCGGGTATCAAAGTTATTGAGTTCAATGCTCGTTTTGGCGACCCTGAAACCCAGGTTGTGCTCGCGCGGATGTCATCATCATTGAGCGAATATTTATTGGCAGCTGCCACTGGTGGGCTCGATAGTTTTGAAGCTCCCACGTTCACTGATAAAGCAGGCATTTGTGTTGTACTTGCAAGTGAAGGTTACCCTGGTGATGTGCCTAGCGGGCGGGTAATAACCGGAATTGAAGACGCTGAAAAGGTCCCTGGAGTTGCCGTGATCCACGCCGCAACCAAGTTCGATGACGCAGGCCGGCTTATCGCCACCGGCGGCCGGGTGTTGAGCGTGGTGGCTTTAGCCGACGACTTTGGTGGGGCGCGCAAAGCAGCTTACGAAGCTATGTCAAAGATATCTCTTGAAGGTAGCCAGTTTCGCACTGATATTGCGTTAAAAGTAGTGTAAAAGGGATCTTTCTAACGAGCAATATCCGCTTTCTACGAGCTTTGTTCTCTAGGTGCTTTGTTTTCTAGGAGCTCTGTTTTCTAGGAGCTCTGTTTTCTAGATGCTATGTAGAGACCTATTTATAACGACTTCTTTATAACGAATTACTGTCTTTAGTAGATAAAATATTTTCAGTCTTTTGGCAAACTTT
>DATJCC010000150.1:0-11324 GCA_035514995.1 Microbacteriaceae bacterium | reverse complement strand
CACTCCGGGCGTTAAGAGAGGATCATGCGTGAGCAGAGAAGGCCGATCAATCACTTAATATCAATAAGCCTATCCAGATCGAGTATTTCCACCGTTTTTGATCTTTATCTTCTCTGAAGGTGAGGAGTCGGAATGGGTGCTGAAAGAAGGAACAGGCACACTCGCTAAAATTCCGCAGTGCACAGACCATCGCACGGCTCAACTGGCGGCTACGCTCGCTACGCGTCCCATCGACCCTGCGCTAGTAGGGGAAGCCCAAGAGAAGACGTCGTCAAACAATCAGATCTGATAGCTCGGCATAATTAAAGTTATTCGTCAATCTGGATAGACCGCGGGGCGTCGTTCAAAGAATGATTTCGCACCCTCGATGTGGTCACCGTGAGGGATTAGGTCCGCCCACAGCTTTCGCTCAATTGCTAGTCCTTCAGTGAGTGGTAAATCGTAACCTTCATTAACGGAACACTTCACGTTTCTTATCGCTCTAGGACTGTTAGCCGCAATGGTACGGGCCAGTTCTAAGGCTTCATCCAATGGATCATCATCTTCGGTAACCTGCTCAACAAGCCCAATCCTCAAAGCTTCTACCGCATCAACCGGTTGGGCGCTAAACATCATCTTTTTTGCTGCACCGACACTTATGGTACGAATTAAGCGCTGGGTTCCTCCCGCTCCTGCCAGAATTCCCCAGCGTGTTTCGGGCAACCCCATGCTGGCTTTTTTACCAGCTATGCGAATATCGCAGGCTAGCGCGAGTTCTAGCCCGCCGCCAAGAGCAGTTCCATTGATAGCCGCGATCACGGGCATCGGCAAAGCTGCAATCTCATCAAACATTCTTTGCACATCGGTGACAAACTTTTCTGCATCTTCGAGTGAATGCATTTGTGTGAAGCGACTGATGTCACCACCTGCAGAAAAATGCTTGCCTGTTCCCGTGATGATGACCGCTCGAGCGTTAGAATCACGTATCTCGGGGATGATTTCTTTTAAAGCTTCCCCCAGTTCTGCCGTCATTGCGTTGACTGGGGATGATTGCATTTTGACTAGGAGTATCCCGTTGTCGATCCACGAACTAACAATTTTAGTCATTTGGTGCACCTGACTTTATAACACGTTGATCGGGTGTTGTTTCGTGTTCGGCCAAGAGATTTTTCAGTACCTTACCTGACTCATTGCGCGGTATAACGTCGATAAACTCAACGAAGCGCGGCACCTTATAGCCGGCTATAGACTTGCGTGCCCACTCATCGACCTCGGCCCGTGTGATCTCAGCGCCCTCTTTAACGACAACGAACGCTTTCACCGTTTCACCCCAGTCGGGGTCTGGAATCCCGATTACAGAATTGTCTGCGATGCTCGGGTGAGTTTTAAGAGCTGTTTCAACCTCCTGTGGGTAAACATTTTCGCCGCCGGTTTTTATTAAGTATTTTGTGCGATCAACCATTCTCACTAGACCGTCACCCTCGTGTACGAAAGTATCGCCGGTGTGGTGCCAACCACCTCGCAGTGTCTCGGCGGTGGCGTCTTCACGGTTCCAGTAGCCGTTCATCACGGTTTCGCTACGAATTATGAGCTCGCCGGGGGTTCCATCTGGCACATCGTTATCATTTTCATCAACGATTCTGTATGAAATGCCGGGCATCAGATATCCGTAAGTGTCTGGGTTTTGCTTTTGCTGTTCGAGCGTAGCCCAGGTAATTTTTGTGCCGGCTTCTGTCTGGCCGTAAATCGCGCAATAGTCAGCGCCCAGTCGCTCAGCAACTTGCTCGCCTAACCTCAATCGTTCCATGCCTGCCCCCGAGATTACGAGTCGCAACGAAGCGACGTCATAAGAGTCTCTGTCAGCAAAGTCGACAAAGGGACCACTTATTCCCGGCACAACAAAAACGATTGTAACGCCGTGATCTGCGATTGCTTGATACATTTTTTGCGGATCAGAGACCCCGAGCGTGACAACAGTGCCGCCCAGCACGAGCTGGGAGAGCATCGTGCCAAGGCCTGCAACGTGAAAGTAGGGAAGAAACGCTAAATAAACATCATCGCGATCCATTTTGATGCTGGCTGCCATGTTTCGGCCGTAACCGACCCATGTGCGGTGGGTGAGAATACACCCTTTGGCACGACCTGTTGTGCCGCTAGTAAAGAGCAAGGTCGCTGGTGTGGAGCCCGACGGCTCGTAGGTTTTTGTTTGGTCGCCTGCTTCAGAGGACTCTGTTTGGAGGGACTCAGTGCTGATCCAGCCTTCTTCAGAATCTTCGAGGGTTAGCTTTATATTTATGTTTGTAGCTGCAGAAACGGCTTCAGCTAGCGGGAGCATCGTTTTGTCGGTAACGATCGCTTCGGTTTCTGCGTCGGCGAGGTTTGCTGCGGCTTCTTTTGGGTTTAGGCGCAGGTTTAAAGGCACAGCGATTGCGCCTATTTCGGCGAGTGCAAGTATGAGTTTGACGTTACGCAGAGAGTTGAGAGCAACTATGCCTACTCGCATTCCTGCGCTTATGCCTGTGCCGGTAAGCCCGTTTTTCAGCTGTAGTGTGGCTGTTAATAACTCAGAATAGGTTAGCGTTTCACCCGTCATGCTGTCGATAACCGCTTTGCGATTGGGTTGTTCGAGTGCGTGACGTCTTAAAAATGTTGTGATGCTAGGGCTTGTTGTTGACTCCATTATCGACTCCCAAAATAAAACATTCTGACTGGTTGGTATGTTTGTTAAATATATCATAGACGTATAGTCAAGAGTTCAGAAGGGTTAGATGCGAAGACAAAGCAATGAGATGCGCAGGCGTCAAAATACAAAACAAATACTAAATGTCGCCCAATCGCTACTGATTAGATCCGGCTATGTCGCTGCGACAATGGATCGCATAGCTACTGCTTCTTCACTCACGAAAGGTGCGGTTTATTTTTATTTTCCGAGCAAAGAAGTTTTAGTGGGCGAGTTGATAGAACGTGCCAAGAAAAGTTTCTTCGACCCCAGCCTTGAGCTGCTTAACCAAAACGAACTAGGAGTCACCGAGCGCTTTGTAAACTACTTCAACTTTGCAGGTGCTCTCGTTGAGAACCATGATATGTATCTTCTGCCGCTCACTCTTTCCATTCAACAGGATGCTATTCCTGAAAGCTTGTTCGAACAAATTAAAGATCTTTATAAAAGGACTCACAGAGCTCTTACCGAGGCTGTAGCGGAGGGGCAGCGCTCTGGCGAATTTGCTACGAAGCTTCCCGCTGAGGTGCACGCCTCACAAATCATCGCGACCATGGACGGTATGTTGCATGAGTGGGGTCGCAGATCTAACGAAATTTCGGGCCGCGAGTTCATGCGTGCGGCAAGAACGGGCATACTAGCATCGCTTCAGGACGAATCACTTCAGGTTGATTCAGAGACTTAGGGTTGATGGCGTAACGATTAGTGAGTATCGAGGATGCTGAACACAAAACTATCGAAAAATAATCTGAAACCACTTTGGATCTAATAACACTGTTATTGTGCTGGCGGCGACCCGCAAAGGTGAGCGCTAAATAGTCATATAGTCCCTTGCAGACCAGGATCTCAACTTTTGTTGCTGAATGTGGAGAGCTCGCTGAGTGCAGCTACATCAATGATGGTGATCTGACCTTGGTCTTGTTGCGAAATAATCCCCGAGTCGGTGAATCTGCGGAGTTGACGACTGAGCGACTCTGGAGTGGTGGACAAAAGCGAAGCGATGTCTTTTTTCGCCAGTGGCAACGTGACTTCTACGGTTCCTTCTAGGCCTGGTTTTGCTGGTAAAGAAAGTAGATAATCTGCGAGGCGAGAACTCACATTTCCAGAGGCGATAGAAGAGAGACGCGTTTCAGTGTCGTCTAAACGTTTACTCACACCCTTTAGCATTCGTAACGCGATGCTCGGGTGCTTCTCGACGAGACGACTAAGGTCTGCATGGCGAAAAACGCACAGTTCGGTGCCCACGAGTGCTTCTGCGGCGTGATCTGGTTTGACCCCGGTTAGAAACGCAGATTCGCCAATAAAGTCACCTGGGCCGAGCACCCTAATAACCTGTTCCTGCCCAGAAGCACTTGTGCGAAAGATTTTAACCCTGCCGGTGTGCACAACCATGAGCAACGACATGTCAGACCCTGCGGCATAAACCTGCTCTGCAGCGTGCAATCGAACGGAGCTTGCAAAACCTGCGACCTCAACCTGCTGGGCATACGTCAGCCCTTGAAAGAGCGGCACGCGAGCCACACAGAGGTCATCTGAGTTTTCGGTAGTTGAATCAGTGAACACAGACACTAACAAACCTCCCTTCTGAACCAGTATCGCAAATTAATACCCTGCAGAGGTCATTCACACTTAACTTTTATTGACAAATGCGTTGATGTAGGCGTGCGGTGAATGCGGGTTTGAGTGCTGCTCGGTAACATCAAAACCGACGTGCTGCAGCGCTTTGACCATATCTGCCATTGGCCACCGGTAGGCAGTTGTGATCGGATGATCGAAAGCCTCCAATCGTGGCCCAGCGAAAAAAGACATCAGCAGTGCTCCACCATCTTCTAAAACCGTGTGCAAAGCAGTTAAGGCGTAGGGGAGTTCTTGTGGGCCCATATGGATCAACGAGTACCATGCAAGAATTCCGTCCCAGCGGGATTCTGAGCTATGAAGATCTTCGATCGAGCAGTGATGAAACGCAACAGCAGGATATTGAGCGCGCGCCAGGTTGATGAGTCGATCTGCCGGCTCCAACCCTTCAACCTCGTGCCCAAGTTTTGCGAGGTGACCGCTCCAACGCCCAGTTCCGGAGCCAACATCTAGGATGCTGCCGTCGACCGTTTCTGCCCAGGGTTCAATAACATCACGGTCGTTATCGCCGGGTGAAACCTCAATACCCAGCATGCTTTCGATGTCAACCCACGATGATTCGTATGCCTCAGCGACCTTGTTTTCACGCATGTTTTTGTGCCTTCTTAAGATGTGTGTTCTTCTGAGTTGTGTGTGGATGAATGTATCGCTGAACTACCAGCTGAACCAGCGCCAACCCCAGCTCCTGCCTCTGCCGCCTCTAGCTGACGGCTCTGTGCCCGTGCAGATTTAGGCATGGTCGTGGTGCCGTGGGTGTTGCGCAGCAGCCGCATTGCATTCAGAATTACGACGAGCACCGATCCCTCGTGCACGAGCATGCCCACGGCCATCGTCACGCCTCCTGCAAACACACCGATGAGCAACAAAACGACAGTGATGAGTGCGATTGCGATGTTCTGCCGCATAACGCCCACTGTGCGCTTTGCCAGTCTGATGGCTTCGGGGAGCTTCAAAAGGTTGTCACCCATCAGCGCGATATCTGCGGTCTCTACTGCCACCGCAGATCCGGCGGCACCCATGGCCACACCAATGTCAGCTGTTGCAAGGGCGGGGGCATCGTTCACACCATCTCCAACCATCGCGACGGTGTGCCCATCGCGTTGCAAACTCACAACAGCATCAAGTTTGTCTTCGGGGAGCAAAGAGGCGTGGATCTCATCAATCCCGACCGCCCTGCCGATGGCTTCGGCCACCAGCTGCGTGTCTCCTGTGAGCATTACAACTTTCTGCACACCATTCGCATGCAGACGCTTAATCATCTCTGCCGCATCTTCACGAATGGTGTCTGCGACACCGATCACTCCGAGCACTACATCATCAACCGCAACGATCATTGGCGTTTTGCCATGAGCTGCGAGTTGATCTGCAGCCGCTGTTGCACCAGAATCATTTACGATGCCGTATTGCACGAGTAGCGGTGCGTTGCCGATCAGAACTTGCTGACCGTCTACGTCTGCCACGATCCCTTTGCCAACGACCGGTATGACTGAGTCAGGGATGCTTTTAGGCGCTACTCCCTCTTCGCGTGCCTTATCAAGGATCGGGCGTGCGAGTGGGTGTTCGGACCCGGCTTCAGCCGCGGCAGCCCACCTGAGCACCTCACTCCGACTGGTCTTTGAACCCAACACCACGATGTCGGTGAGCACCGGGCGACCCTCTGTGAGGGTGCCCGTTTTATCGACTGCGACGGCAGAAATCTTCGCAGACGTCTCAAGATATTCGCCGCCTTTAATGAGAATCCCGTTGCGAGCGGAACGACCGATCCCAGCCACGATAGCTACTGGGATCGAGATGACGAGTGCACCAGGGCAACCGATCACGAGCAGTGTGAGACCGAGCACAACATCACCCGAGATGAGACCAGCGGCAAGAGCCAACACTATGACCGCGGGGGTGTACCACTTAGAGAAGCGGTCGATGAACGCCTGTGTCTTCGCTTTTGCATCCTGCGCTTCTTCAACCCGGTGAATAATGCGCGCAAGTGTTGTGTCGGCTCCGACGCCCGTCGCTTGCACCTGCAGGAATCCGCCTCGAGAGATAGTACCCGCAAAGACTCGATCTGACTTAGTTTTTTCAACGGGGATCGACTCGCCAGTGATCGAAGCTTCGTCGATTGCTGCAGTCCCTGAGACCACCTGCCCGTCTACAGGTACCTTAGCCCCGTTTTTAACAAGCACAATCTCGCCCATCTGCACTTGGTGCGCCGAAATTTCAACCTGTTCACCATCGCGCATAACAATAGCCACATCGGGAGCAACGGCGACAAGTTCGGCTAGCGCAGCACGAGTCTTGTTCATAGTGCCCGCTTCAAGTGCATGACCGATGGAGAAAAGAAAAGTCACAGCGGCGGCTTCCCAAAAATTTCCGATAAGCGTCGCTCCGATTGCCGCTATTGAGACGAGCAGGTCGATGCTGATAAATCTGACCAGCAACGACCGTACGGCTTTCTGCACGATTCCGTAACCAGCAACGACCGCGGCGGTCAGCATGAATGAGTTTGCGAGGGTGAAGGCGTCACCCGATCCGTGAGCATGCTCATCTGCGTCTATCCACCACTTCGGGCCAACGGTTATGTTCCAAGAGTCTCCGAAGAGACTTTTGGTGCCAAACGACAGAAGAATCAGCAGACCCGAAATGACAGGTATGAACCAATTTCCGTATCGCCACTTGCGCAACGCTTTCACGAGGATGCTCACTTTCCTAACACGATTTAACAACACAGTGGTTTAACAACACAGTGGTTTAACAACACAGCGACTCTCTAACGCAGTGATTCTCTAACGCAGTGGTTCTCTAGCATGGTGATGAACTACGGCGCGGACCGTGCAGGCTAGAAAGCAGAGGCCTTCGACTTATAACCAGCCTTGTCAACAGCCGCAATGAGCTCGTCGACAGAGGTTTTATTGGGATCATGATCAACTTCGACTCGACCCGAAGCGAAGTGGACCGTCACGTTTTCGACACCCTCAAGCTTGCCGACCTGCTTCTCGATTTTGGTTACGCACGATGGACATGAAAAGCCTTCAGCTCGGAGCAGTGTGTGGGTTGTGTCAGTATTATTAGTCACGACTATTTCCTTCCGTTTCACCCTAATCTCAGGGTGCGCCAGGAGCTTCCTGGCCTTTACGATTAAGATTAATAGCCAGGAGAAGGTTGCGCCTTGACGTAGATCAAGTGATCGTGTTTATGTTTTTGGTGTGTTTTTGTAAAAACCACCTACGCACCACTTTTATCTGTAAATGAAAATATGTGGACATTAATTATCGTACTGCTCGTGTTGTGGCTAATCCTTTCAATTGTAGGATTCGCCTTAAAGGGTCTTTTGTGGCTGGGTGTCATTGGGATCGTCTTATTCGTAGGAACTGCAATCATCGGTTTTATTCGTCGTTCTGCGTCTAAGAAGTAGTGACATAGACAACTATTTTTGAAACCATAGCTCCTGTGGGTTCATTATCCGCCAAAGAAGATCTGGCTCCTCAATAGCAGCAGTTATAGCTAGCGGGACTGAAACGGCTTCTGTCGGCGTTGTTGCAGTGACCTCGCCGACAACCGTTTTACTAACCAAAGGGCCTTCTGGGACAGCCAGTTTTAAAGTAATAGAAACCGTTTCTGTAGGCAGTAAGACGGTAGAAAAGTTTTCTGTGACAAAGATTTCAGCAGTCTCGCCACGCCAACCGGTCACATGACCAATGACATCTCCCGATGTAAGCACCTGAGTATCCTGCTGCATAGTAGATAGCTCTGAAAGCATATCCCGGCCAGACTGAGCTCGCTCCTCAAATGAGCCACGACCTAGTGTGGCTGAGATTCTAGTGACCACACGTTCATCTATCTGTTGCGTCGCAGCAACCAAAAGGTTAAAACCTGCCGCGTAGGTGCTTCCGGTTTTTATTCCCACCACGCTTGGGTCTTCTCCAAGAAGCGGATTTGTGTTTTCGATCTCCCCTGCGCCTGCGATATTTGCCTCCTTGATCTGGATGAAGCGACTGATAATGGGATTCTCCAAAGCTAGTCGTCCGATCTCCACAACGTCTGCAACATTCGCAACGTTAGCTTCTTCCATACCGGTGGGTTCAATTAATTGAAGAGAGTCGAGACCCTGCCGAGCAGCCCAAGAGCTGGCCGCATCAACAAAGTTATCGTTCGTTCCAAAAACAGAATATGCGTAGGCGGCCGCAAATCCGTTGGCTGATGGCAGAAAAATCAGGTGGAAAACGTCTTCTAAAGCAACTACTGTGCCAATTGGCAGGGGGTATGCGACTCCACCAAAAGCTTTATATTCCTCCTGACGCATTACGTCATCGTAGGTGAGCTCAAGATCTGGCCATGTCGCCGGATCTTCTTCTAACGGCTGAGCGTCTAAAGCTACAAGCACGGTAACGACTTTAGAAATGCTCGCTAGTGGGTAAGCCTGATCATCATTGCTCCACACTTCATCTAAGTGCTCCCAGCTAAGAGCGGTCGGGAGTGCTTGAGCCGATACAGCTTTTTGAATCGCATCATCGGGAGCAGTGTAAGTCGAAGATTCTGCAACGGAGAGAGTTACCTCTAAATCAGGCAGGGGAGCGGTTGCGGCAGCGACAGTGTAACCGACGGAGACAAGCAAAAAAAGAGAGGTCGCCGCAGAAGCAACGGCTAAACCTGTTCTTTTTTTCTTGGAGCGGCTATGCCTGTTAATCTGATGCGTCATTTAAACTTGATGAGAGTTAATTAACTAGCTGTTCCGCCGGTGGACTAATTGCGGGAACATCTATGTAGCCCGATAAAAGCACTTCGTCAACGACTGTGTTCGCGTTTTCTGCGCCCAAAGAGAGCATCCCTAAGCGGATAAAGTTTAAACGCTTACGTCGGTTCTGTGGGGTTTTTGTGCGGCTAGGAATGAGGGTTGTGCCAATGTTTGTGGTCAGCATGAATTCTGCTGCCTCGTGTGTGTCAATGGTTTTACTAATCTGCCCAGAGTCTTGAGCCTGTTTCAAAAACCTTGCGAGACCGTCAAGCCAAACAAAAATAAGTTCTGAAATAACGCTGGGCGGGGCACCGCGGTCGGTAAGGAGTTGTAGAGCGGCCGCTACCTGAATGTTTTTTGCGGCGATAGCTCCCAGATGTACCATGTATGCCACAGCGGAATGAATACCGCTATCTGGGTAGGCCACTTTTGTGATCTTTTCAGAGTCAATGATGGCTTGGCTTAGCTGTTCTCCGAGCCCAACCAGCAGTTGTTCTTTTGCTGGGAAGTGGTGCGCAAGTGCGCCCTTGGTTAGCCCTAATCGTCCTGCCACCGATGACAGTGTTGCGGCCGCGTATCCACGTTCAATAAATTCTTCAGCGGCAGCAAAAAGAATTTCTTGTCTTTTTTTTTCAGCAATCATTATGTTCCTCCCCCGTTCAGACTTTAGCGTATGAAAGGTGAGATGAACACCTCGACCCTGCTGTTTTAATGATATTCCATAATTTCTTTAAAAACATCTTTAGTGATCTTCGCTATTAAACTAAAATTGTCTGTCTCAGTCATGATGACTAGAGCAAAATCTCCCTTAGGGGAATAAATGATTGCTGCGTCGTTGTGCACCTCATCAAGAAAACCAGGCTTGTTAAAAACTTTTGATTCATCACCCCAGCCAGCTGGAATTCCATCCATCCATATCTGTTCTTCCATGTATGACAGTAAAAGCTTTGTGTGTGCCTGACTCAAAAGTTTTCCGGCATAGAGAGACTGCAAAACAGAGATCAGGTCATTTGCCGTTGTTTTGATATCGTACTCTTCAAACGTAGAGTGCTTAGCCCCTGAAGCTTTGGCTGTTTTAGCCATACTGCTGAAGTTTTCTTCAAAGAGCCACGCTTCTACACAGTCATTATCAGAGTACTTGATGGTGATTTCAACGCAATCCAGCACGGGGAATTCACCAAAATAGGTTTCTGCGTCGAGAGATCCGTCTTCAATCTGCTGAAAAATACTTGCAGCTGCATATATCTTGTAAGTGCTGGCAGCGGTGAAAGTTTCGTGGCCATTAAAATCTAGAAGCGAAACTCCTGCAACAAGGTCATAAAAAGAAACTGCAATTTTTGCTTCTTGATTAAATTCTAGGAGTTTATCTTTAAGCCTTCCTTGCAGATTTCCACTCAACGAACTGAGGTTATTGGCCGCCAGTAGTCCTCTTTGTGTTTCTGGAATAACAGGTAGAGGGCTTCCAGTTAAGTAGAGCTTTGCTTGTTGATTGGGTTCTTTTGTTGGTGCAGAAGATGAAACGCTTATTGAACCTGTTGCAAAAAGTAGCGTTAACAGTGCAATCAACAGGAGTCTCAACCGGTTGAGGGTAGAGACTTGGCCGGTAATAGCTTGGGTCATCAGTGTTTAGTTTATACATCTTTACAAAAAAGCTGGGAAGTGCAACCAAGAAGAAAATTCTGCTAGCTAAATTTACTCATACAGGGTAAACTTGAGTCACATAGGCTCAAGTTTGAGAAGATTTTATTGGATGTGAAAGGAGCGCTCATGCAACATGGGACGCAACAGCCGGAAGAGCAAAAGTCTGCTCTGGAACAATTCGGCATTAATCTAACCGAAGTGGCTAGATCTGGAAAGCTGGACCCCGTTATTGGTCGCGATTCTGAGATACGCCGCGTAAGTCAGGTTTTGACGAGGAGAACCAAAAACAACCCAGTTCTAATAGGCGAACCCGGGGTCGGAAAAACGGCAGTAGTAGAAGGCCTAGCGCAAAGAATAGTCGCCGGAGATGTAGCGGAATCTTTGAAAGATAAAGACCTAATCTCGCTCGATATCTCTGCGCTAGTGGCGGGAGCAAAATATCGTGGCGAGTTCGAAGAACGGATGAAAGCCGTTTTGCAGGAGATCAAAGACAGTGAAGGAAAAATAATCACATTTATCGATGAGCTCCACACCCTCATGGGAGCTGGTGGCGGTGAATCGTCTGTTGCCGCCTCACAGATGCTCAAACCAATGCTTGCAAGGGGTGAGTTGCGATTAATCAGA
>DATJCC010000149.1:0-2266 GCA_035514995.1 Microbacteriaceae bacterium | reverse complement strand
CGCACCAGAGCCTATCCAAACGCCATCTTCAATTATGGTTGGTCCAAGAAGCACGGCGTAGGGGCCAATTGAGACATTTTCGCCAATCTGCACACTCTCACCTATGTAAGCGAACTCGCTGATGTGTGAAGCAACGATGTGTGAACTCATAATGTGTGGTCCAATCACAGCTCAATGGTTTTCGTTGAACTTCCAGACAAGACTGCCGCTTCAACAACACGAAGCGTCTCGAGCCCCTCACGAAGCGTTACTGCGTCAGACCTGGCACCATTTATAGCGTCACGGAAAGCTATATGTTCATTCTTTAACGGCTCCGTCTTTTTTAAAGCAAAACGGGTTACTGTGCCTTCGCTGACGCCACGGAAAGTGGCAACCGCATCCCATGTGCCTTTCAAAGTTCCATTTTCAAAAAACGAAAGATCACCTGTAAGAGTGTCAGCTACATATGCGCCGCGCTCTCCAGTAACAGTCGTTAAACGCTCTTTAAAAGGGGTCAGCCAGTTAACCACGTGGTTGACCATAATCCCGTTTTTTAGCCTGCCAGAGATCACAACCATGTCTTCATGCTCACGGCCAGAACGGTAGGCAGTTTGAGCGGCCACATGAGCATAATTAGACCCTGCCAGCCAAGCAGTTAGGTCGATATCGTGACTTCCGAGGTCTTTGACCACACCAACATCAGAAATACGAGAAGGAAAAGGCCCCTGCCGCCTGGTTTGTATTTGATAAATATCACCCAGATCACCGTTTTGTAGACGCTCGCGCATGCTCATAAGAGCAGGGTTAAATCTTTCAACGTGGCCGACAGCCGCAAAAACACCAGCTTCTTCAAAAGCTTTTACAAGTTTCGTAGCAGCCTGCAGTTCATGAGCTACAGGTTTTTCTATCAGCGTGTGTATGCCAGCGGCTGCAAGCTTGCAACCAACCTCTTCATGAAACTTCGTTGGTACTGCTACCACAGCAGCGTCTATACCTGACTCGATTAGTTCATCAACAGACTCATAAAATGGTGTTGAACCGGCAACACCGTGGGGGTCACCTACCGCATCAGCAACAGCAACCAGGTCGATTCCTTCTATTTCACGAAGCACCCTGGCATGGTGACGGCCCATCATGCCTAGACCGATTAATCCAAACTTTAAAGTCATAAGGGTTTACTCTACCAATCGCCGCTAGCGGGTGTTATTGACACCGGCAGGTTTAATCAAAGTTAAATTATTGTTTTTGTTGTGTCTCATCATCGTGGTTTTTGATAACATCGTGGTTTTCGATAATTCTAGCTTCCATCAATGCGACGGCTCTAGCTAAATCTGTAACTCTCGCGTCGGTGCGCGCTTTAGCTCGCATAATAGAAAGCGTTAAAAACATCACAAAAATAATAAAAAGATACAGCAGTAGATCTGTGCCACGACCGATTCCGACAGCATTTGCAACTGTCGTCACGAGGTCTGGGAAAAGAATAGCCAGAACAGCAAAAACGCCTATTAAAACGCCGAAGATTCTTTTTATCGCCAGTGATTTATCTCCGGGAAGAAGGCGGATACCAAAAATTACCAAAGCAATCACACCTATTATTAGTAGAAATTGAAATATTGACATTTGCCTACCTGATCATCAGATCGATCAAAATGTTTACGGAGTTTAGAAGCGACTGCCCTTTAGCTTTTGAGTAGTCGGTGTAAAGAACTTCAACGGGGTGTTCTTTAAAAGGTAAACCGGTGCGCCCCAACTGCACAACAATTTCGGTGCCGTGAGCCATTCTGTCTTGTCGTAACCTGATCTGTTCCAATGCGTCTCTGCGTATGACTCTTAAACCGTTGTGAGCGTCTGTGAGCTTGGTTCGGGTGGTGAGGTTAGTGATAGCGACCGCAGTTTTTAAAACAATCTTCTTTAGCAGACCGGGTTGGGTGCGACTGTCTAAAAATCTTGAGCCATAAACTATTGCGAGATCGTGGGCTCTGGCCTCGCCTAACATTTCTGCGGCGTCAACCACTCTGTGTTGACCGTCTGCGTCAAACGTCACTACATATTTTGCGTCGCGCTCCAGCGCATACTCGAACCCAGTTTGAAGCGCAGCTCCTTGACCTAGATTAATGGGGTGGGTAGCAACTCGCGCGCCCGAAGCTCGTGCAACACCACCAGAACCATCAGAAGACCCGTCATCGATGCACACAACATTTGAAAACTGCGCGAGAAGCCCCTCTACCACCTGCCCAATAACGGGCGCCTCATTAAAAAGAGGAATAACCACCCAAGTGTCTGGGTT
>DATJCC010000148.1:0-12148 GCA_035514995.1 Microbacteriaceae bacterium | reverse complement strand
TAACCGCGCGGCCATACCCGAGATAGCAGCGTGCTCATCGGCAAAGTCTCTTAACGTAACAATTGCAAGTGCGTCGATAGTTGAATAGAGCAAGTCAGCTGAGGGAAATGGTGATTTGACGATAAAAGTACCACCGTTTCTTCCCCTTCGCGTCTCGACAACACCATCACTTCGCAGAGAAGCGAGAGCTTTTCGCAACGTGGCTACTGCAACACCAAACTGAGCTGCAAGCTCGGTTTCTGGGGGTAACTTTTCGCCAACGTTTAAGATCCCTGAAGCGATAGCGGTGGAAATTCGCTCGGCGATACTACCAACCTGTGGCCCAGCAGATTCATTTTGAGTAGGCGCAACAGAAGTATTGAAAAGAGTTTGGTGCAATCAACCCACCTTTGGTTCAAATCGAAGCAACTACTACCGCTATCATACTGCGTTTAGCTCACTGTGCGCACAGTTAAAGACTGGGCTAGAGAGCCAATGGGGCCGTTGTCATCGTGGATGATGGTTTGGGTTAATCCGAAGCCGTTATCACCAAAAGTAACGGCTGTATCAAAACCTATCCACTCGTTTACAGGTGGCCGCACAATATTTACCTTTAGATCGAGATTTGGGAAAATCACTTTATTTGTAGAAACGCGCGGCGTTGTTCCATTAGCTAAATCAACGATGCCTAGCATACGCGCGGTTAGAGAAGTGGGCTCGCGATCAAGAATCGGGTAGACAGTGCGCGCCCAAGACTGTGCCCGGCCGGGGCTTTCTTCGATTTGAAACGCTTCTATTGAAGCAATGAAGTCCCCTGGCCATTTCTGTGACGGCGCCCAAGGTTGCATTTCGCTTCTTGGGGGGATGGGTGTTAGGGAGGAACCGGCGAATTGCTCTGTGTCTCCTTCAGCTAAAAACCAGGCACGTGCAATGAGTGCTGGGCGGCCGTTGTGGCTCAAGGTGCCTTCTAATAGTTCGATTGTGCGGCCGGGCCTTAAAACTCTTGTTGATACTTCAACCGCCTCAATAGGTAAAACACCCAATATGTCGTAATTGATGCTTATGAGCTGGAGCTTCCCCCCGCGAGACGCGTGATCAACCTCAAGCACATGTGCCAGCAGACCCATCGGAGGTGCAATGTGCTGTTCTGAAGTATTCCAGCTCCCAGCTACATGGTTGCTTGGAACATAAGACGACTCTGACTCTCGGGTAAAGTAACTTGCCATTTCACTCACTATTTTTGTTTAAATTTTGGTTAGAAACTGTTTAATCGCTTGCATTCAAAGTGTGACCTGTGTGACCTGTGTCACATGTTCGATCTACGTGCTTCAAATCATCTACGCGATCTGTGTGATTTAGTTAGTTCGTATGCGACACATAGAGCGCATCTGTTGCGGTGCGCCCGAGTGTTATCTCTTCTTGGGCATCTTTACACTCTACAACGACTGTCCCTGAATAAGGAGCGCCATCAGTTATGTTCAAAATGCTGCCGATGGTGATCTCGCAGGCGAGAAAGTACTGTAACAGCTCAGGGTCATCATCTGCTATCCGCTCAACCTGCACTTTGGCCGGGGCAGGCACCAGAGTTAATTGAACGGCGTCAGGCGGAGTAAAAGATCCATCGGCGCCAGGGATTGGGTCGCCGTGAGGGTCGCGAGTTGGGTGTTTAAGCAGTTTGTCTATTCGCTCTACTAACAGATCAGAAACTGCGTGTTCTAGGTGCTCTGCCTCTTCATGCACCTCGTCCCAACTGTAGCCGAGAGTTTCGACGAGAAAAGTTTCTATCAGGCGGTGGCGGCGCACCATCTGGAGTGCGTAATTGCGCCCATCCTGAGTGAGCTGCACCGAGCCGTAGGGTGTGTGTGTCACGAGGTTCTGTTTTTGTAGTTTGCGGATCCCCTCTGACACCGTCGGCATTTTTAAGCCGAGACGTTCTGCTAAAACTGTTGCGGTAATCGGGGAATCTGACCACTCAGCGGCAGCCCAGATCGCTTTTAAATAGTTTTGAGTGCTCGCCGAAAGTTCTGACACTGACATGACTCCTATATTACAAGCAGGTTTCAATTTGTGTGTGTTTACGAGAAGCTCACAAAATTAGGCGTAAGATATGCTCAACGCGCGTGTCTCTGGTGGGCATGCGTTTATTAAGGTAAAGAAGAGAAGAAAGACAGGATCGATGAAGATTCGATACGCTATACCTGCACTAGTTGCAGCGGCAGCGCTCGCGCTTAGCGGGTGCACATCAAACACCGAAGGTGAAGAGTACGTACCGTATGACATCTCTGGCGTCAGTGCAGATGATGCAGTGGTAGCTTTGCTGCCCGCAGACATTGCTGATCGTGGGACAATCAAAATTGGTATCAACCCCGAGTACCCTCCAAATGAGTATAAGAACTCTAAGGGTGAGATTTCAGGTTGGGCGGTTGACTTGGCTGGTGCTCTTGCCGCCAAGATGGGCCTCGAAATCGAGTGGGAAGACGCGGGATTCGACACCATTATTCCTAAGATCACCGGTGGCACCATGGATATGGGGTCGTCTTCGTTTACCGACAACCCAGAACGCCAAAAATCAGTAGATTTTGTTAACTATTACGAAGCTGGTGTGTTGTGGGCTGCTCCTTTGGGTGCAGAAGTTGAGCCCGATGATGCGTGTGGTTTGAAGGTTGCTGTTCAAGCAACAACGTTCCAGCACACCGATGAGCTGCCAGAGAAGTCAGAAGCTTGTGAGGCTGCTGGTAAAGATCCAATTGAAATTTTGCCTTACGAAACACAGTCCGAAGCTACTAACGCTGTTGTGCAGGGCAAAGCTGCTGCCTTTACAGCTGATTCACCTGTGACTCTCTTTGCGATCAATCAGCTTTCTGACAAAATCGGACCCTCCGGTATGACCTTTGACGTTGCGCCATATGGTTACCCACTCGATAAAGATTCTGAGCTGACACCTGCTGTGCAGGCGGCACTCCAGTCGTTGATGGATGATGGAACGTATCTTGCAATTCTCGAATATGCGGGTGTTGCAGATGGCGCTATCACAACAGCGACGATTAACGCTGGTGGCTAAGTCGTAGACGAGTATTAAATAACATGTCAACGCATGAGAAAGGGGCTGTGGAGGAGGAAACCTCCCAGCCCCAGCCTTTTTATGAATCGGAGCCGATTCAAGCTATCAGACTGAAACGCCCGGGGAGAGTCGTTTTTGCAACGATTCTGCTGTTTGGTGGGGTCATGTTTTTGTATGATGCTGCATTCAACAGACCAAACTTTGAATGGCCTGTTGTCGGACAATATCTTTTTGATTCGCGCATTATTTCTGCGGTTGGTTACACACTACTTTTGACGGTTTATTCAATGGTGATTGGCATCGTCTTAGGAGTGATTCTTGCAGTCATGCGATTGTCGCCAAACCCGGTGGTTAAATCAGTTTCGTGGGTTTATTTGTGGTTTTTTAGAGGCACACCGATATACGTGCAATTAACATTCTGGGGATTGTTTTCAACTATCTACCCAAAGATTGGCCTCGGATTACCTTTTATAAAACCAGCTTTTGAAATAGAAACCGATATGTTTCTTACCGCTTTTACTCTGGCTATTTTGGGGCTTGCTCTAAACGAAGCAGCTTATATGGCTGAGATTGTTAGAGCTGGTTTGCTAGCGGTTGATAGCGGCCAAGAAGAAGCTGCTGTCGCGCTTGGCTTGGGCTGGTGGCACACTATGACACGGGTAGTTTTACCGCAGTCAATGAGGGTTATTATCCCGCCAACGGGCAACCAAGTCATATCTATGTTGAAGACAACTTCACTTGTCAACGCGGTGCCTTTTACGCTTGAACTTTTTATGCGCCAAAAAGATATTGCTGCGGTCAGTTATAAACCCGTTCCGATGCTGATAGTAGCTTCCATTTGGTATTTGGTTGTCACCTCAGTTTTGATGGTTGGTCAGTACTATCTTGAGAAGCATTTCTCGAGAGGTCACGGTGTGCGGCAAGAAGTGATGCGGCCAACTTTAGAAACAAAAACTGTAATCATTCCTGAGCACGGTGTAACACTTATACCTCCAATCCCTGATAAAGAATCGCCTAAGGAGTAGTGGCTATGGCTACAAATCAAACCCCTATGGTCAAGGCTGAGGGTGTTTCTAAGAGTTTTGGTTCAAACCTTGTACTGCGTTCAATCACTTTAGAGGTTGCTCGAGGTGAAGTTATGTGCCTTGTGGGTCCGTCTGGTTCGGGCAAGTCAACATTTTTGCGGTGCATCAATCACCTAGAAACGGTTAATGCTGGGCGTTTAATGGTTGACGGTGACATCGTCGGGTATCGAGAGCGTGACGGCAAGTTGTATGAGATGCCAGCTAAAGACGCAGCTAAACAGCGGCGCAACATTGGTATGGTTTTTCAACGATTCAATTTGTTCCCACATATGACTGCTTTAGAAAATGTGATGCTCGCGCCAAATCTTCTTAAGAAGAGCCCTAAGGATAAGACTAAAGCTAAGGCCATGGAGCTTCTTGCACGGGTCGGGCTAGCGGATCGTTACGATCACTATCCTGCGCATCTATCGGGTGGTCAGCAACAGCGAGTGGCGATAGCCAGGGCTCTTGCGATGCAGCCTAAGCTGATGCTTTTTGATGAGCCAACTAGCGCACTCGACCCTGAGCTTGTGGGTGAGGTGCTTGACGTTATGAAGGGGCTCGCTGAAAGCGGCATGACCATGATTGTTGTCACTCATGAGATGGGATTTGCAAGGGAAGTCGCCGATAATCTGGTGTTTATGGATGGCGGCGTAGTCGTTGAACAGGGTGTTCCCGCTGAAATCTTGGCAAACCCGCAGCGCGAGCGCACAAAGGCGTTTCTCTCTAAGGTTCTCTAGCGCGCTCTTTCTCCCACTACCCCCCCCGAGAGTGGGAAAACCAGGAAGCTCGCTCACCGAGAGCAGGAAATTCGCGAAGGTCATGCTCCGAGAGTAGGAAAAGTAGGAAGCTCGCTCACCCAGAGCAGGAAATTAGTCAAGCTCGTTCACCGAGAGTAGGAAAAGCGTTACTTAAGCGCGAATTGACGACGTTTTTCCTGCTTTCGGGGTAGAGGTGCTGGTAACCGCGGCGTAGGAGAATGAAGCGCCGCGTGAATCAAGATCCACGGGAATTGAGCACCTGGAGTTAAGCACCTGGAATTAAGCAAGAAAGGGGTGAAGCACGAAAGGGATGAAGCAAGGAAAGAACTAAGTGACGAAAGATTGACGTTAAGCGTTCACGCCTAGGTCGCGCTTAATTTTAGTTGTTGAGATTCCTTCTGTCCTGTCTAAATAAACCAGGTCGCAGTAGTCGGTGAGAAGCTCAAACCGAGAGTCTCCCTCCCAGTCACCCCCCATGGCGACAACGTCAATCTCATACTTTTTAACGTCTGAAACTTTTTGATCCCAATCATTTTCTGGGATAACTAGGTCAACATAGCGCACCGACTCGAGCATGGCCTTGCGCGTCTCAAAGTCGTGATAGGTTTTTTTGCCTTTACCCTCATTGAACTCTTCAGTCGATAGTGCAACGACCAGATAATCGCCCAAAGCTTTAGCTCTTTGCAGAAGTCTAATGTGCCCCCAGTGCAAAAGGTCGTAAGTGCCGTAGGTTAAAACTCTTTTCATGAGCTACAGCTTATTACACTGCTTCGAGTTGTTCTGGTGAGACTGACTCATCTTTTAGGGCTAACGTAATAAACTTGCGCAGCACAACGAGTGAGTTTTGTCCAGGGTTCAACTCGATTGCCACAAACCTGTCACTTTCGATGAGCTTCAGAGCTTCATCGGCTGGCATTATCGCCCCCTTCACCTCTTTTGCCGCCCCGCGTCTGCCGCCAGAAGCTACGGCTTCCCGCACCGCGTTCATTGACGTAAAAATTGGAAGCACCAGCTGTCCTTTTGTGGTGCGCGTTGTGCGCATGCGGGTCCCTTTTTTCTTAGTGGATCCACCAGTAACATCAACAAAGAGGTAGCCCTCTCGCAAAGCGTTTAGGAGTTCTGCAAGTCTGGTGAAGTCGGGGTTGCTTTTCAGATCGCTGAGCTTTGACTCAACTTGCGTATTAGCGTAATCGGCGCTAACCGGATCGGTGGGAAGGTCGCCTGGGCTCTGCTGTTTTTGCATGGTTAAAGCCTATCGAGATGATCGCAGAGTTGCCTATTTTGGAAGCGAATGTATTTTGGACGAGAATCTTTTTAGTGGCGAATACATATTGGTAGCCAATCATTTACCACTCTTAAGTTGTTTCTAACATCGAACCGCTTTCTGCCACGACTCGATAACTTCAACGTAAAGAGTCACTACTCGATAACTTCAACGTAAAGTCACAACTCGATAACCTCAACGTAAAGTCCCAACTCGATAATTCCAACGTAAAGCACGACTCGGTAGCTTCAACGCAAAGCATAAGTCGGTTGCTCTAACGCAAAGAACACTTAGACGTGGTTTAAATACCGCAAATACCGCAAAGACCGCAAAGACCGCAAAAACCGCTCGAAACAGCTCAAGGTTTATGCCGTGAGCGCAGCGAGAGCCATGGTCTCTAGAACATTTGCAGTGCTGGGGTTGTTGCGTGACTTGGCGTCTGCTGAGTGTGGGGTTGAGTTTAATAAGCCAAAAGTTGCCTGTGTGCGAAGCCGAAGCTCGTTGCGCGGCGCATCTATGAGGTGAGAGAGGGCGTCGATCCACATTTCTATGTAAGATCTTTGCAGTGTGCGCACGAGAGATCTGTCTGTTTCATGCAAATGCGACATCTCACGATCTTGCACCCTAATAACTTCTGCGTTGTGTAGCGCAAAATCGACGTGAAAAGAAACGAGTTTTTTCAGTGTTTGGTCCGGGGCGTGTGATGCTTGCAAAATTTGAGAAGCTCCATTGTTTAAGCCCTCACTTGCGTCTAAGAGAACGGCGGCCAGGAGCGCTTGTTTACTAGGAAAGTGACGGTAGATAGCGGGACCCGAGAAGCCCACCGCACTGCCGATATCTTCTAGGCTCACGCTTGAATAGCCAAGGTCAGCAAAGAGCCTAGCTGCCTCTCTGATGAGGGCGGCTTTGCGCGCGGCCTTGGCTGCTGTGCGCGTTTTTGGCGCTTCAGAAGAAAAATCGCTTGCCATTTTGAGTTAATCACCACTAACATTAGATGAAACAGTTAATCCATATTAACTGTAATTTGGTGGATCACACCACCGACACCAGTAACACTTTACTGCTTAGAACAAGGAAGTCAGGCGAAAATGGCTTTAAATACGCAGCATGAAATAGCGCAGATGCTACGTGAGAGACTTGATGAGACCAGATTGGGTGGTCCAGAAAGATCACGTGACAGGCATGTCTCCCGGGGCAAACTCCTACCCAGGGAGCGAATAACAAGATTATTAGATGAGGGTAGTCCTTTCGTTGAGCTTTCAGCACTTGCCGCTTTTGGCATGTATGAAGGGGAGGCCCCTGCCGCCGGAGTTATTACAGGAATCGGGCTTGTGCACGGCCGCCACGTGATGGTTGTCTGTAATGATGCGACCGTAAAAGGCGGCACATACTATCCCGAGACGGTCAAAAAACATTTACGCGCACAAGAAATCGCGCTAGAAAACCATCTTCCCTGCATATACCTGGTTGATTCAGGTGGCGCATTCTTGCCAAAACAAGACGAAGTGTTTCCAGATAAAGAACACTTCGGTCGTATCTTCTACAACCAAGCCAATCTCTCGGCGGCAGGGATCCCGCAGCTTTCAGCGGTTCTAGGCTCCTGCACCGCCGGAGGTGCATACGTACCGGCGATGAGCGACGAAACCGTTATTGTGCGGGATCAGGGCACGATATTTCTTGGCGGTCCGCCCCTTGTAAAAGCGGCAATCGGCGAAGAAGTCACCGCTGAAGAGCTGGGCGGTGGGGAGCTTCACGCAACCCGTTCGGGAGTTGTAGATCATCTCGCAGAAAACGACGAGCACGCCCTCGAGATTTTGCGCGACATGGTGGCTACGCTACCCAAACCTAAAGATCCAGTGTGGAGTGTTGAGCAAAGTGTCCCCCCTGCTAAACAAGATTCGCTACTCGATGTTGTTCCAGTTGATGTAAACGCTCCGTACGATGTGCACGAGGTTATCGACAGGCTGGTTGATGGCGGATCATTCCACGAGTTCAAAAGTAGCTACGGTGAAACACTAGTAACCGGTTTTGCGAGATTACATGGGCATCCAGTTGGCATCGTGGCCAACAATGGGGTGCTTTTTAGTGAGTCTGCGCGCAAAGGGGCACACTTCATTGAGCTGTGCGATCAACGCGAAATACCTCTACTGTTTTTGCAAAACATTACCGGTTTTATGGTGGGTCGTGACGCAGAAGCCGGTGGTATTGCTCGCGATGGCGCAAAAATGGTTACTGCAGTTGCGAGCACGAGAGTCCCAAAATTAACGATTATTATTGGCGGATCTTTCGGCGCCGGCAACTACGCTATGTGCGGAAGAGCTTATTCGCCGCGGTTTTTGTGGACCTGGCCCGCTAGTCGCATTTCAGTCATGGGCGGCGAACAGGCAGCATCTGTTCTTGCAACAGTCAAAGCAGACCAAATGGCAGCTCGCGGTGAGGAGTGGGATCAAAGCGATAGAGCGGCGTTTGAGGCACCTATTAGGCAGCAGTATGAAACGCAGGGGAGCCCCTACTATGCAAGTGCGAGGCTTTGGGACGATGGAATCATCGAACCTGATGACACCCGCGACCTTTTGGGCCTAACGCTAGATGTGATTTCGCGCACCCCAATGGGTGTCGGCCGTTTTGGTGTATTCCGGATGTAATGAACACGAAAAGATGAAAATGTTTAAAAAAGTTTTAGTCGCAAACCGAGGCGAAATTGCGCGCAGAGTGATGCGCACTCTGAAAGAAATGGGCATCAGAAGCGTTGCTGTTTATAGTGACAGTGACTCTGACGCGCCCCATGTGCGTGATGCAGATGAAGCGGTGTGGATCGGACCCGACCCCGCCGCGCATTCATATCTCGACATAGAGAAGGTGATAGCGGTAGCTGTTAAAACGGGCGCTGAAGCGATACACCCGGGTTATGGCTTTTTGGCAGAAAGTCTCGAATTTGCTCACGCGCTAAAAGAAACAGGCATTGCTTTAATTGGGCCTGACGAGATGGCGCTAGAAGTTATGGGAGATAAAGCTCGCTCACGTGACCACGTAAGCGCACATGGTGTGCCTGTCATGCCAGGCTTTAACGCTCGCGGAATGAGCGAATCAGAGATAACTGCGGCCTGTGAAAACATCGGGTTTCCGCTACTAATTAAACCTAGCGCCGGAGGCGGCGGTAAAGGCATGGAGGTTGTTGAAGACGCTGCAGCATTAAAGAACGCGCTTGCCTCAGCACGCCGGGTAGCGATCTCAGCATTTGGTGATGACACACTCGTCATCGAAAGGTTGATTACAAAACCTAGGCACATCGAGGTGCAGGTTTTTGGTGATAAACACGGCACGGTTGTAGCGCTTGGAGAGCGTGAGTGCACACTGCAACGGCGCCATCAAAAGGTTATTGAAGAAGCCCCAACGCTTGCGATCAGCGACGAGACTCGCACAAAACTTTTTGAGGCAGCAATAGACGCAGCTAAGAGCGTTAACTATGTGGGTGCCGGAACCGTCGAGTTCTTGATTGATGCAGACCTGCCAGATGAGTTCTTCTTTATTGAGATGAACACCAGGTTGCAGGTGGAACATCCTGTCACTGAAGCGGTTACAGGTATCGATCTCGTTAAGTTGCAGGTGCAGGTTGCAGCTGGCGAAAAACTATCTGAGCTGCTTGCAGAACGCGTTGCGCAAGAAATTGATGGTCATAAGGTTGATGGTTTTGCGATCGAAGCGCGCATCTATGCTGAGTCTCCCGCAAACGATTTTATGCCTTCCGTTGGCACGATCTTAATGCTTCGGTTTGGTGACGGAGTGAGGGTCGACTCAGCTGTTGAAGAAGGCTCAACGGTCAGCCCCTTTTACGACCCGATGATTGCAAAAATGATCGCGCATGGGGAAACTCGGGCGGAGGCGCTTGAAAAAATTGATCGGGCGCTCTCTGAAACGGTTGTGCTTGGAGTCGAAACAAACATCGCTTTTTTGCGCTATTTAATCGCAAACGAACAGGTCCAAAAAGCTGAATTAGATACGGGTTTAATTGGGCGTCTGTTACCTCTCAAAGAGCGTAACCCGAGTGAGGCGATGCTTCGAACAGCTGCTGGGGCGGTAGCTCCCCAAGATTCAGGTGGTGTTGCAGGGCTTTGGAGCGAGCTTAGAGGTTGGCGCATCGGCTCAGTAAGAGCAGACACTCGAGTTTATTTACGCTCTGATGCGGGCGAGATGTTTGAAGTTGATGTTCCGACAGAAGCTGCAAGACGCTACTCCAGCGTAGCCGTTGCTTTGCAAGACGGTAACGTCTGGGTTAGCGAAGAGGGCCATTCGCAACGGTTTGAGACGGTAAGTAGACGTCAAAAGACGATGGGTGAAATTGTCGCTAAAGAAAGAGGTGGGAGTAACGACCCAGAGTGTCTCGCACCAATGCCGGGCACGGTTGTGGTTCTTCACGTTGCAGACGGTGACATGGTTAGTGCTGGTGATCCGCTCGTGTCTGTTGAAGCGATGAAGATGGAGCACCCGGTGCGTGCTGCAATCGACGGAACGGTTCGATTAAAAGTAGAGGTTGGCAATCAGGTGCAAAAAGGCGCCGTGGTCGCGATAGTAGAAGGTGTATAAAATGTTTGCAGAGTTAAACGAAGAAGAACAACAGCTTGCGCAGATGGTGCGTGAGTTTGCTGATGAGGTTGTGGCTCCGCAAGCGGTCGAAGCCGACCGCACCCGCACTCTGTCAATGGATGTTGTGGCGCAGATGGGTGAGCTCGGGCTCTTTGGGCTTCCCTTTGATGAAAAATATGGTGGGCAGGGAGGCAGTTATACTGCACTCGGTTTGGCGATCGAAGGCCTCGCTAGAGTCGATCAGTCTATTGCTATCACTCTTGAAGCTGGGGTGAGCCTTGGTGCGATGCCGATCTATCGCTTTGGTAATGATGAGCAGAAAGAGAAATATCTTCCCGACTTGCTGACAGGCAGAGCGCTAGCAGGCTTTGGCCTAACTGAACCTGAAGCTGGATCAGACGCAGGTGCCACCCGCACCACAGCTAAACGAGAGGGTGATGAGTGGGTAATTAACGGAGCCAAACAGTTCATCACAAACTCTGGCACCCCGATTACCCGTTTTGTGACGGTAACCGCCGTCACTGGCGAGCAGGACGGGCGCAAAAGGATTTCAACGATCATTGTCCCTAATGGCACACAGGGGTTTACTGTTGAGCCCGGTTACGACAAGGTTGGCTGGAACGCATCTGACACTCACCCGCTTTCGTTTGAAAATGTGCGGGTTCCCGCAGAGAACCTACTCGGAGAAGAGGGACGCGGTTTTGCCAACTTCTTGAACATTCTTGATGAGGGGCGTATTGCGATAGCAGCTCTTGCAACGGGAGCGGCAGAGGGCTGTCTAGAAGCGGCAGTTGAATACACAAAAGAGCGCAACGTGTTTGGGGCTCCGCTGAGTTCAAAACAAAACACACAGTTTGTGCTTGCCAGAATGCGTACGCGTGTGCACACTTCTAGATTGGCTTGGTTGCACGCAGCGCGACTCCGCGATGCAGGTAAGCCTTTTGCTGAAGAAGCGGCGATAGCAAAACTTGTTTCAAGTGAGGCGGCTATGGATAACGCTAGGGAAGCGACGCAACTCTTTGGAGGATATGGATTTATGAATGAATATCTTGTCTCCAGGCACTACCGCGACTCAAAGATATTAGAAATCGGCGAGGGCACTACAGAGGTGCAGCTTCTTGTCATTGCGCGCGCGCTCGGTGTGGCATAACCACGGTAGGTAGAGACAAAAATGAACGATCATAAAGAAACTGATTCACAAAGTTATGCTCCGGTAGAGCAAGAACTTGTAGAACAACAAGAGAGAATAGAGCAAGAGCGGTTAGCGTCCGTGAATGGTGGTCAAGAGAACACCGTCCCTAAGAACACCGTCCCTAAGAACACCGTCCCTGAGACCACCGCTCAAGAGAGCACAGCTCAAGCGTTTGATGAGCCAGAGACGATTGAGATTGAACAGCGGGGGCTATTTTACGAAGAGTTTAAAGAAAACGTAAAG
>DATJCC010000147.1:0-5311 GCA_035514995.1 Microbacteriaceae bacterium | reverse complement strand
CTAGTTGGCCCATCAGGTGCCGGAAAATCGACGATTCTCTCTCTCATAGAGCGATTCTATGATCCAGACAGTGGCACTTTGGCTTTGCACGGCACAGACTTGCGAGCAATAGATAGAGCCCAGTTGCGCAGCCAGATTGGTTACGTTGAGCAGGACGCCCCTGTGCTCGCGGGAACCCTGCGCGACAACCTCACGCTAGGAACCCCAAATGCGAGTGACAGCGACTGCGAGCGCGTTTTAACGCAGGTCAATTTGCAGGGATTGCTCACCCGTTCAGGGTCACAGGGTCTCGACACTCAGGTCGGAGAATACGGAGTGATGCTCTCTGGTGGCGAAAAACAGCGTCTCGCGATCGCGCGCGCGCTTCTTTCAGCACCGCCAATACTGCTTCTTGATGAGTCGACAGCTTCTCTTGACGGTGTGAATGAAAAGCTGATGCGAGAGGCTTTAGACTCTGTTGCGACCGGTCGCACCCTTGTTGTGATAGCGCACAGGCTCTCAACAGTTGTTGATTCAGACCTTATCGTGGTGCTTGACGAGGGCAAAGTTATAGGTTCTGGCACGCACGCTGAACTGGTCGATTCGCTACCTTTATATCGTGAACTTGCGAGGCACCAGCTACTTGTTCCGCAAGATGAGTAGCTGATGTTTTGATGAGAATAAACCTTCGGTGGAAGATCCAGTAAAAATCTCGAAGCCAGTTTTTATTTAGCTAGGTCATTGAGCTTTGTAAAAAGCCCCGGGTGTTCCTCGCCAGTGATCGTAAATGCCATCACGCTGTCTCTAAAGCCATACCAAAAGTAGTCGCCTATGAGTGTCGGCTCACCTTTTAAATTGAAAGTGATCATTCCGTCTTGCTCACCCTCAACAAAATTTGAATCTCGCAACTCACCAATTAGTGTGTCGCGCACCCCATCAGGCAGTTCAGCGATCCACAGCATTATCAATCTGTCTGAATTCGGCACACCCCACATGCACTCAAGCGTGTTTGTGGCCTGTTGCACCGCTGTTCTAGCCGCGGGGCCTGGCATACGATCTAACCATGTCAGCTCAGTGGTCACCCAAGGTTCTGGCGCAAAATCTGGGGCAGCTTCTACCACCTCTTCTGGAGGGAAAACCTCGACGCACTCGGGAAACTCAAGCCGCGCCTCTTTAGGTGCTGGGTCGGATTCCGGCTCTTGTTTAGGCTCTGGCTTTGGTTCAGGCGAAGCTTCAGCACTCTGATTTGTTTCTTGTTTTGTTTCTTGTGCTGAGTCAGAGGTTGCAGTAGGCTCCACCTCTGCAGCATCTTTTGCTTGAACGCATCCGGCAAGCACTGCGACTAGAAATGCTGTTGCAGATGTCAGTGCTATTTTTTTAAAAAAACGAGTTTTTGGCGACACAATCTCATCGTAGCTTAGAGCGGCCAATATGTGGGTGGGCTAAGGTTTAACGATTCAGCTAAGATAAGAGGCGTGCTTCTTTCAGATCGTGATATCAAAAAAGAGTTAGATTCTGGTCGTATCGGGCTAGCCCCATACGACGACACTATGATCCAACCATCAAGTGTTGACGTGCGCATCGACCGCTACTTCAGGCTTTTCGACAATCACAAGTATGCGGTGATTGATCCAGCCGAAGACCAACCAGATCTGACGAGACTTCTAGAGGTCGACCCTGATGAAGGGTTCATTTTGCATCCCGGTGAGTTCGCGCTCGCCAGCACTTTTGAGCAGGTGACGCTACCAGACGATATCGCTGCTCGGCTCGAAGGAAAGAGCTCACTTGGTAGGCTCGGGCTTTTGACCCACTCCACCGCCGGCTTCATAGACCCGGGCTTTTCGGGTCATGTCACACTTGAACTTTCAAATATGGCGACGCTACCAATCCGCATCTGGCCGGGCATGAAAATTGGTCAGCTCTGCTTTTTCCAGCTGAGCTCTCCCGCCGAAAACCCTTACGGTGCTGGGGCTACTCACTCACGATACCTCGGACAAAGAGGCCCAACAGCCTCAAGAGCATTCATGAACTTTCACCGCACAGACGTCACCGTTACTGACGCGGGAGCACCCGGCGCTTAAATAATTCCTGTCTCTGTGAGCCAGTCTTTAGCTATTTCAGTTAAATCGTCACCAGCATTGACACGACCGTTCATCTCCATGAGATCTTCAATTACCAGTTTCTCTGAAACCTTATTGAGTTGAGCTTCAATCGCATCATCTACTTTGTCGGTACGAATCATCGGCAGAATATTTGCTGGCGGAAAAAGCACTTTATCGTCAGTCAAAGCAACCAGGTTGTTTTCGCTAATCGCAGGATCGCTACTGAAAAGCATTGAAATTTCAACCTGCCCATTTACAACCGCTGCAAGCGACAGTGGCCCGCCACCATCTAAAATCTCAAACCTGTTCTCAAAGTCCATTCCATAGATGTCACGAATCGCAGGTATTCCGGTGTTTGGCCGGCTTCTCCACTCTGGGGGGCCTGCTAGTTTAAATGTGCCGTCATCAATCTCTGCAAGATCAGAAATGGTTTCGAGGCCACCGTGTTCATCAGAGAATTCTTTTGTAACCACTAAAACGTTAGTGTTTTCTGCCGAAGCATAGTCAAGCACGGTAACATTCTCTGGAAGGTTTTCAAATAAAGATTCCTGTATTTGATCCCTGTCTGTAAACTCAGCCTCCGGGTCGAGCTTCTCTAAGAGGTAACCGTTGTATTCAGGTATTAAATCAATCGAACCATCTGTGATCGCTGTGATATAAACTTCACGGCTACCAATGTTTGGTTTTTCACTTGCGTCTATGCCAATGTCGTCAAGCGCCAGTTCATAAATTTTTGCAAGGAGCTGGCTCTCTGCAAAGTCTGCAGAGCCGACAATGATACTACCGCCGCTAGATTCTTCTGCCGGTGCATCGCTTGATAGTGGATCCCCACCGCTACTACAAGCCGCAAGCGCCAGAGTTAAACCTGCTGACACTCCCATCGCTAACAACGTTTTCTTTTTTGTTATATTAACCATTTTTCTCTTTCTTAAATTAGTTTATGTTGGCTTGATTTTTTGCGATCTTCTGGTGAGACCAGGAGACACAACGACTCTTGTGATTACTACAAACATGAGTTCCAGCATTATGGCTAGGGCTATCAGCAAGACTGATCCGCCAGCCATCATAGAATAATCGTCTACTGCTCTGCCGTCGATAATGTAGCGACCGAGCCCACCAAGTGACACATAGGCTGCAACTGTCGCGGTAGAAACAATCTGCAGCATTGCTCCCCGCACACCCGAAAGGGCGAGCGGTAGAGAACCTGGAGCCTCAACTTTAAAAACTATTTGCCGACGCGACAGGCCTAAACCGTAGGCGGCGTCAATCACAGAACGGTCGATAGACTGCACACCGCTAACAACACCACTCAAAATCGGTGGCACTGCTAAGAGAATTAGCACTACGATAGCCGGGATAACGAACGCTAAACTACTGCCAATCCTGGGAGCCATAATTAGTACAAGCAAGATTAAAAGCCCGATGGTTGGCAGTGCGCGCATCGCATTCGCCGACCCAATAATAAGGTTTTCTCCTCTGCCCGTATGCCCGATATAGAGCCCTAGCGGAACAGCAATTACTAGCGCGATCCCTAACGAAACAAACGAATAGACCAAATGCATGAGCGTTTGCTTTGGAATGGAATACTGCCCAGTCCAGTTCGCTGGGTCGGTTAACCAGGCGATTATGTCCATCAGCCTGCCCTCCCCTGATGCGTCACGGCTCTCCACGGGGTGACAACTCGCCCTAAAAGCGCAAGTAAGCGGTCAAGAATTAGCGACAGAAGCAAACAAACGATGAGGCCGGTGATGATGGGCACTAACTGGTTTCTGGTAAAACCGATGGTAAAGAGCGTGCCAAGTTGAGCGACCCCGATCACTGCAGCCATCGTCGCAATCGAAATGTTGGTAACCACTACAACCCGCAAACCGCTTATCAGAGGTGGTATAGCTAACGGAAACTGCACTTTGAAAAACATTTGCGCACTCGTATAACCAATACCCGTCGCAGCATCGACCGCTTCGTGCGGTATCGAGGCTAAACCGTCTGCTACTACGCGGGTAAGAAGAGAAACGGTGTATATTGCAAGCGCTACTACCACGTTTACAGGATCTAATATTCTTGTGCCCAATATTTTAGGTAGCAGCACAAACAGAGCTAAAGATGGCAGAGTGAAGAAAAGGCTAGTGCCGCCCACTATAAAGAAGTGCAGTTTTTTAAAACGGTAAGCGATGTAGCCAAGTGGAATCGAAATGACCAGACCAATCGCTGTAGCTGAAAGTGTTAGCCACAGGTGAGTTACCGTGAGGCTCCAAATCTCATCGGCGTGGTTTACTACCCAGTCGAGGTTCATACTTTAAGTTTCGAGTTACCTTCGATATGACTCAAATCAACCGCACCCAAGTATTTACCATCAGCATCTACAAGAATAGCCCGCGCTGCTCGAGCTGCTTGTGGCGCTTCTACAAGCTCACTGCTGGTATCAAGGTTTAGTGCGAACTCTTGCGCCCCTCCAACAAAATCAGCAACGAAAGAATTTGCGGGGTTAGCGATGATCTCATCGGGGGAGCCCACCTGTGCGATGACTCCACCCTCTTGAAACACTACAATCTGGTCACCCATTTTGAGAGCTTCTTCAATGTCGTGGGTAACCATAATAATTGTTTTTGCGAGCTTGCGTTGAATAGCTAAAAACTCGTCTTGCAGCTGCTTGCGCACTATCGGGTCAACCGCGCTAAAAGGCTCATCGAGCAGCATGTATGGTGGGTCAGCGGCAAGCGCCCGCGCAACACCAACCCTTTGTTGCTGACCACCCGACAACTGCCAAGGGTAGCGCTCTGCGAGAGACAGGTCGATGCCCACCAGCTCGAGAAGTTGCAGAGCGCGCGATTTTATTTCAGCTCTGCCACGCTTATCAGTTTTTTGCAGAAGTGGAATAGTGGTCACATTATCGAGCACTGTTCTGTGTGGGAATAGACCGGCAGCTTGAATAACGTAGCCTATCTGTCTGCGCAGCTCGATTTTGTTGAGGGTCGAAGTATCAACATTTTCTAAAAGGATACTGCCGCTCGTCGGGTCGATAAGCCTATTCACCATACGCAGAGTGGTCGTTTTGCCACATCCCGAAGGGCCCACCAACACGGTAATCTTTCCACCCGGAGCGGTAAAGGAAATATCGTTAACTGCGCGCGTGCCATCTTCGTAATCTTTGACTACATTCAAAAATTTAATCACGCGCAAACCACCCCAGCTGGTGTTTTATGTGCTAATAAGTGCTTCAAAGTTTAGCG
>DATJCC010000146.1:0-2210 GCA_035514995.1 Microbacteriaceae bacterium | reverse complement strand
GTGCAGGTGTTCCCGGTGTCGATTGATCCGACCCCATTCTTAACCGACTCTGCAGCTTTGCGAACTACGATTCCAGAATCTACGCCTCCGGAATCTACGCCTCGAGAATCTACGACTCGAGGATCTACGACTCGAGAATCTACTCCTCTGGAATCGTCTTTAAGATCAAAGCCTTTGAAAACTGTGTCTTCGAAAGCTGTGTCTTTGGAACCTGTGCCTCTGAAAGCTATGCCTTTGGAATCTTCTAAAAGTACAAACGATTCCATTAAAGACTACGTTCCCCGGGGTTTTTCGAATCAGGTTACCCCTGATGGTTTTACTTCTAGGATTATTAGGTATGAAGGTTCTTCCTTTTTTCTGAGTGTAGACAGATTGGACTATTCCAAGGGCATAATCGACAGAATTCATGCTTTCGGTGAATATTTACGCAAAGCAGCAGCTTCTAAGCCCGTGCTTTTTCAGGTGCTCACCCCTACCCGAGAGAGCGTGCCCGCATACATGGCACTAAGAAGAGAGGTCGAGCGTCTCACCGCAGAGATTAACGCCAAGTTCGGCAAAAACGGGTCAGCTGTTGACGCGGCTTATGTTCCAATACAAAACCACTTCGCTAACCTCAACCAGACAGAGCTGATACATCTTTATCGTGAAGCAGATGTTTTGATCGTAAGCTCCTTGCGCGACGGTATGAATCTTGTCGCAAAAGAATTTGCTGCCGCCCGCACTGACGAGCTTGGGGTGCTTCTTTTAAGCGAGCATGCTGGTGCGGTCGACGAACTGCACTGTTCAAAACCACAAACAAAACCACAAACAAAACCACAAACAAAACCACAAGACAGTGCACAAGAACAAGCTGTGAGCAAAAATACTGTGTTGAATAATACTGTGTTGAAAAATACTGTGTTAAACGAGGGCGCGTTGAAACAAGATGCGTTTAAAGATGATGCGGTGAACGAGAGAGAGTTAGAAGACTTCGAGAGCTTGGGCGCCGTGGTTTTTGATCCGCAATCGCAAGAAGATTTTATTGCCAAACTGGTTTTTGCTGCGCAAATGCCACAAGCAGAGCAGCGAATCAGAATGAAATTTATGCGGGAGCAGGTTTTGAACCACACAGCAAATGATTGGGCTAACGCATTCCTGCAAGCTCTTTTGCGAGCGTGAGCGTCTCATCTAGCATCGAAGGGGTGAGCCTGCCTGTAAAAGTGTTGTGTTGGCTGACATGAAAACAACCCACAACAGCGAGTGAACGGCCGTCTGGATGGGTCAAGTTTAGAGTGGTGCCGTGCCCAAATTTTGGTCTGGGAGAAGGAACAATCCATCCCGCGTCTTTCAAAACTGCAAGGAGCGCAACCCAGCCGAAACCACCAAGCACAAAAATTACTTTTAAAGTCGGAGCGAGTAGCTCTATTTCGTGAGCCAGAAAAGGTGAGCAGTTGTGGCGCTCCTCAGTCGTAGGCTTATTTTGAGGAGGCACGCATTTAACCGGTGCGCTCATCCGCACGTCAAAAAGTGTCAACCCGTCACCCAGACCTGTAGCAGTTGCTTGATTTGCGAGGCCGACTCGGTGCAACGCAGCAAAGAGCACGTCACCACTTTGGTCTCCTGTGAAAAGCCTGCCAGTTCGGTTGGCTCCGTGTGCACCTGGAGCGAGCCCAACTATAAGCATTTTGGCGTCGGAAGGCCCAAAACCCGGAACAGGTTTGCCCCAATACACTTGATCAGCGTAAGCGGCTCTTTTCTCGTGAGCGACCTGTTCGCGCCACCTTACGAGCCTTGGGCAAGCGCGACATTTAACTACGAGCTCATCAAGATCGTTTAAAGATGTTGTTTTCGAAGCCCTCGCTGGTGCTGTTTTAGGGTCCATGCGCGCAATACTACTATGCCCCTGCAAATAGCATTTAACCATTGCGTAGCTTGAGAAGTAGCGGCAGCAGTCATAAGCTCTTTATATGGAAACTAATGACGATAAAACTCCACGGTATCAAAAACCTCAGCAGGAGCAAGAGTTGCGTGCAGAGTTGGAAGAGACTTGGCAAGATGAGTCTCCGTTGACCGCACAGGCCACCGATATCGCAGATGAAGTAGATGGTCGTTTGAACACTCGGCATCGCAAAAATGATGACTGACTAGCAGACGGCAGTTTGTAACTGAAGAGGTGCGTTACTAGAAGCGCGTTACTGAAACCTGGGGAGTATATTACGAAACGGCGTTTA
>DATJCC010000145.1:0-7533 GCA_035514995.1 Microbacteriaceae bacterium | reverse complement strand
TGAACCCGCGCGCAGGCAACGAAACCACTCTCGTTTTACCTCCTAGCCGCCTCAAAAAAACTGTAGCAGTTGTCGGTGGTGGTGTCGCCGGGCTTGCGGCCGCCTCTGCCGCAGCTGAGAGGGGCTTGCAGGTGACACTCTTTGAAGCCCGTGACAGCCTTGGTGGCCAGTTTGATATGGCGATGCTCATCCCGGGTAAAGAAGAGTTTGTGGGAACCCTTCATTTCTACGAGGGCGAGCTAAAGCGTCACGGGGTTGAAGTTAAGCTTGGAGCGCATGTGCAAGCCGCAGACCTGCAACACTTTGACGAAGTCATTGTGGCCACTGGTGTGCAGCCCCGCATCCCAAACATTAAGGGCGTCGAACTACCGAATGTTGTCACCTACGCGCAGGTTATTCGAGGGGAGCGAAGGGTTGGCAATGAGGTCGCTATTTTGGGTGCCGGTGGAATTGGTTTTGACACTGCAGAATTTTTAACCCAACATGGCGCATCTATAGCGCTCGACAAAGAAAAGTTCAAAAAAAGCTGGGGTGTCGTCATGGACACACAAACTCGAGGAAATGTTGTTGCACCCCAGTTAGAGCAGAGCCGCCGCAAAGTGACAATGCTACAGCGCAAAAGCACTAAAGCGGGCGCCGGCTTGGGTCTTACGACTGGGTGGATCCATAGAGCCGAAGTCGAGCGCCGCGGAGTTGTCACAATTGTCGGAGTTAACTATGAAGAAATCACCCCAAAAGGTGTGCACATCACGGTTGAGGGACAGCCACGTTTCATATCAGCCGACACAATTGTGCTCTGCACAGGGCAGGAGTCGCTGACCGATCTCTACGACGAACTAAAAGCTCTCGGAATTAACGCTCACCTGATCGGTGGCGCAAAACTAGCCAGCGAGCTTGACGCGAAACGCGCAATATACGAAGGCGTTGAGGTGGCTGCTACCTTTTAAGCTTTTCGTCACGCACTGCCTGTTTTGCGAGCATCTCATTGTAAGCTTTGAGCTCCGATTCGCCCGAACGATCAGCTGCCCGATCGCGCCGCTTTTGCACTTTATCGTCGTTGAGCATCCACTGCACAGTCACAATAATTGCCAGAGCAAGGGTCGGCAGCTCCCCGATACCCCACGCTATCGACCCTCCAGCGCTCTGATCTTCTAGCGGTGGTAGCCCCCAGGTGCGGCCCATCGCGCCAAACCATTCAGGAGCTAACATACCGGTCATGCTCATGATCGTTACTCCAAAGAAAGCGTGGGCTGCCATCGTGGCGAAGAGTGTGACTATGCGCAACGGGTAGGACAGTCGTAGCGGAATAGGGTCTATCCCGATCACGGTTAAGCTGAAGAGATAACCAGAAATTAAGAAGTGAATTATCATCCACTGATGCCCTAAATGCTCTCGCATAGCCCAGCTGAGCATCGGTGTGAAATAAAACACCCAAAGAGAGCCGGCAAACACTACTGCAGCAACAATCGGGTGTGTGATGAACTTCGAGTATGGGGTTTGAATAGCCCACATCACCCACTCGCGACCGCCCCAAGAGCCGTCACTGCGCTTCTCGGTCGCTCGCAACAGCAGAGTCACAGGCGCGCCGAGCACGAGTATTAGCGGGATGAGCATTGTCAACATCATGTGGCCAAGCATGTGAATACTGAAAACGTAACGCTCGTAAGCATTAAGTGAGCCGTTGGTTGTGAAGAAAAGCAGCGTAAGACCTAAAACCCAGGCTATCGTGCGCCCGATTGGCCATTTGTCGCCCCGCTTAGCTAGTTTGTTGACCCCGGCGAGGTAAACAGCTATGCCAAAAGCACTCACCAACACCCAAAGCAGATCAAACTTCCACTCTGAAAAAAACGTTTCAATTGTAAATTCTGGTGGTAGTGGATCACCTGTCAACCATTCCGCCGGTGTGATCTTCTCGCCGCTATCTTGCGCTGCTTGGATGGGAACCGGCGTGCGTGTGCGACCAAGGGCTGCCGCCAAGCCAGATGCGACGCCCATCACTAAAAGCTCTGAGACAACGAACCAGCCAAACATTTTCGCTCCGCGGGCAGTGTCGGCGATGCGCGGCAGAAACCACTGCCTTTGTAGAGCTCCGTAGACCCCGAGCAAGATTATTGCACCGGTCTTAAGCAAAACCAGTTTGCCATATCCGGTTCCGAAGAGATCGGCAATCGTTCCTATCCGAAGCCACGCACTAACAACGCCCGAAGCTGCGATACCAATATAAGCAAACAGAGCGATTGACGAATATCTCGCGACGATAACCGAGATGCGTGCTCTGTCTACAACGCGTGAGAGCATAATCACAGTAATGAGTCCACCTATCCAAGCCGCAGCGCTTGTCAGGTGTATGAAGAGCGAGTTTACCGCTTGTGCCTGGCCTGGCGCGCCCTGCGCATGCCCCTGCTGAGCTAAAGGCACAAGCGTCGCGGTGGCTAGGAGCACCGCTAATATCAACCAGCGTCTGTCAGAAACCGCAAAAGTTATTACAGTGGTCACAGCGCCGAATGAAATTATCCACAACCACAGCTGCCCAAGCTCAATCTCAGTTAAAAACTGTGCGAGCCCGGCCCCAAAAGTTTGGTCGAAAGAAAAAGGCAGATTTGAGGCGTCAAGAAACACAAAGACCGCCGTCATTATTGCAGCAACCGTCATTACGGCAGCAGATCCTGCCGCAAGGTCTAAAACCGCCCTGTTTTCTTTGCCCTCACCTTTGAGAGCCCACACTGCCAAAAGCAGCGCACCAAACAGCACACCGCCAGAAATGTTGACCAGCATACGTGCCAAGGGAGCACCGTAACGCACAACTGCACCGGGGTCTAATATTGCTTGCGGTTCGCCAGCCCCACCAACAACCATCCCAATCCAGGTAGCAAAAATAGCAGCTATTAAAAGGGTCGCGGGAGCGAATACGCGTATCAGTCTCGGCACGCAAATAAGCCTACTGGGTTCCGCTTGAAACCCGCTGGCAGTCACCTTGCCACAAAAACAAAAACCCGGGTCGCGCACTAAACGCAACCCAGGTATTTAAGTCTATAGAAGGAACTACTTCTTGACTGAAGCTTTAAGCTTCGAGCCAACTGAAACCTTCACTCGCTTGCCAGCAGGAATTGTGATGCTCTCACCGGTGCGTGGGTTGTGGCCGGTACGTGCAGCTGTGTCAACCGACTCGAATGCGAGCCAGCCTGGGATTGAAACTTTGCCACCTGCGGCAACAGTTTCAGAAACAGCAGCGAAAATACCATCTAGAACGCTTGAAACGGTTGCCTGGCTCTGGCCTGTCTCGGCAGCAACTTTTGCGACAAGCTCAGTCTTGTTAAGCGACATGTCGTCTCCTCCTAGGGGCCGCCTCTACGACGGTTTCCCCTTCAATAATCTTGACCTCACTTGTGTGAGGCTGATCGGGTGATCGCTACGAATCTACACCAAATCTGGCTTAAATACGCACTAAAAATACAATTTTCTTGAGAAATCACAAAAAATCTATGCTAAAAACCGACTTTTTGGGATTCAGAAGCTATTTTCAACAAAAAAAGAGGCGAACCGAAGTTCGCCTCTTTTAGAAACTGTGTTGCCAGAAGAAATGGGTTACCAGCTTGACTTGGTGATGCCCGGAAGCTCACCACGGTGAGCCATTTCGCGGAATCGAACACGGCTGATGCCGTATTTCGACAGCATGCCTCGTGGGCGACCATCGATAACATCACGGCTTCGCACGCGAACGGGTGAAGCATCACGTGGAAGCTTCTGCAACCCGCGACGGGCTGCTTCCCGGCTTTCTTCTGTGCCGTTTGGGTCAATTAGCGCTTTTTTGAGCTCGCGACGTTTTTCGTCATACCGAGCAACAATTTCTTGGCGCATTTTATTCTTGTGAATCATGCTTTTCTTCGCCATGATTTAGCGCTCCTCTCGGAATTCAACGTGCTTGCGCACTACCGGATCATACTTTTTGAGTACGAGGCGGTCTGGATTATTGCGGCGATTTTTACGGGTTACATATGTGAACCCGGTGCCTGCGGTTGAACGCAGTTTAATAATCGGCCTTACGTCTTTATCTCTTGCCATTAGAGTTTCACCCCACGTTTCTGTAGGTCTGCGATAACAGACTCAATGCCACGAGCATCGATCACTTTAATTCCCTTAACTGAGAGAGTGAGCGTAACTTTGCGGCCGAGTGAAGGCACGTAGTAGCTTTTTTTCTGAATGTTTGGATCAAACCGGCGCTTGGTGCGGCGGTGTGAGTGCGAAATGGTGTTACCGAAGCCTGGAACAGCTCCTGTCACCTGGCATACTGCTGCCATAGTTTCTCCTTTAGTACCGTAGAGTTGATCTCTACCCAAGATTTCTTGTCTGCACGCAAATTTTTTCACATGCGGCATGCCAGTGTGGAAGCCAGACAGCCAAAGAACAACTTTACGGCAATTGGCGCCCCTGCGCAAGCCAATACAGCATATAAGCTCCGGTAAAGTTAGAGAAATGAAACTAAACGCCAAAGATATAGCTTTAATCGCAACCTTTGCAGCTCTTATTGCCGTGAGCGCTATCGCACCGGCGATCCCCGTCGGTGGGCCTGTCGCAATAACCCTACAAACTTTTAGCGTTTTACTTGCCGGCGCTCTTCTTGGTCCACTACGAGGATTCCTTGCCGTAATACTTTACTTAGCGGTTGGTGCACTTGGAATGCCGATATTTGCCGGTGGCGGAGCTGGGGTAGCTCCATTTTTTGGACCGAGTGTCGGGTATCTCGTGGCGATGCCGTTTGCCGCCACTCTAACCGGTTTACTTGTTAAGAGGCTGAAGAACCGTGGCACACCTAAAGCCGGACTCCTAATCGCGTTGTTTGCGGCCCTTGCAACGATCCTTGTTATCTATCCACTCGGCATTTTGGGAATGGCGTGGAGAGCAGATCTGACCATTGCTCAGGCATTCATTGCTAACCTTGCTTTCATGCCTGGTGACATGATCAAAGCTGCCCTAGTCGGCATTGTGGCTGCAGCCGTGCACAGGGCATTCCCGCAGCTACTGCCCAAAAAATAATGATCAATTTTGATGGTGTGAGTGTTGAAGTTGCCGGATCGAACGAACCGGTAACAATAATTCACAACATTTCGCTAAGTCTTAGCGAACACCGTATCGCTTTGATCGGTGCTAATGGGTCAGGAAAATCGACTATAGCGCGGCTGATAAACGGGCTAGTTCTACCCTCGAGTGGCACAGTCACAGTACACACCCAAAATGGCTCATTCGACACAAAACAGCAAGGCCGTCAGGTGCGCGAAGAGGTCGGTTTTGTTTTTACCGACCCAAGCGCGCAACTTGTTATGCCTACCGCTATCGAAGATGTGTCACTTTCTTTACGCCGCACAACAAAAGATAAAAAAGCTCGCGAAGCACTAGCATTTGAGACGCTAGCTGCCTACGGCCTTGAAACGCGAGCGCACCAAAGTGTGCACACACTTTCTGGAGGGCAAAGCCAGCTCTTAGCGCTCGCATCAATTCTCGCAACTAAACCGGGGGTGCTCGTTGCTGACGAACCCACGACGCTTCTGGACCTCAAAAACAGCATCCTGATTGCTAAGCTTCTGCTCGAGCTTCCACAGCAGTTGATAGTTGCCACCCACGACCTTGAGCTGGCGGCCAAATGCGATAGAGCGTTATGGATAGAAGATGGTCGGGTTGCATTTGATGGTGCTCCTAGTGACGCGATCCGGCACTACCGGGAGTCAGTGTGAGTGCGGGACCGCTTGGTTATTATCGACCAGATTCAACAATTTTGCATCGCATGCCTGCCGGCGTAAAACTCCTGTCGCTTTTTGTGGTTGCCCTGCTGTTGGTTATTTTTCGCGGAGCATTAAGCACGAGTATCGTGCTGGTGCTTGTTCTTGTGCTTACCATTGAAAGCAGAGTCGGCATCAAAGACATTTTGAAGCTCATGCGAGGTTTTTGGTTGCTTCTCGTTATTCTTTTTGCGTTTCATGTTTGGCAGAGTGGGGCACTCCACGCTTATGTTGTCGTTGGGGCTCTTGTCGCTCTCATCGTAGCTGCAAACCTGATCACCGTTACAACAAGCACCCAAGCACTACTCGACGCGCTCACCCGAGCACTCCGGCCGTTTAAAGTTTTTGGTGTGAATCCCGAAGCAGTAGCATTCGCTGTCTCACTCACTCTGCGCACTATCCCAATGATTTTTTATGTTGCACGTGAAACCCGTGATGCAGCTAAAGCGCGCGGCCTCGAACGTTCACCACGTGCGCTTTTGATCCCGCTTTTGATTCGCACCATCAAACACGCGGACAATTTAGGTGACGCCCTAAACGCACGCGGACTACCCTAACGTGCCCAGATTCAAGTACTCGGCTTCAAGTACTCGGCTTTGCATATTTTTGGCTAGTGGGCTGCATCTGCACGAGCACCGTGCGGGTTGCTCTCGCCACCTCCACACCATCTTGATTGCGACCAATGTGGCTGATAACCACGATGCCCGACCCTGGTCTCGAAGCAGACAACCTTTTCTCGCGAATCACACTCTCAGTGTAAAGAGTATCTCCGATAAACAGTGGATGTTTGAAAGCAACCCCGTCCAGACCAAGCTGAGCCACAAGAGTGCCCATGGTCAATTGGGTAACCGAGATACCCACCATCGTTGATAGAGTCCACATCGAGTTCATTAGTCTTTGCCCAAATGGTTTCTGCGCGTTAGAGAACGCCGCATCTAAATGTAAAGCTTGCGTGTTCATTGTCAGCGTCGTAAACAACACGTTGTCGGCTTCACTGGCGGTGCGCCCCGGGCGGTGTAAGTACTTTACGTTTTCTTTAAACTCTTCGTAAAAGAGCCCACGCTGTTCAATCTCAATCGTCTCTGGCTCATCAAACGCTTGAGCTGTGCTCTCTTGAGCGGTGGTCTCAGGGACGGTGTTCTTAGGGACGGTGTTCTCTTGACCACCATTCACGGACGCTAACCGCTCTTGCACTATTCCATCTTGTTGTTCTACAAGTTCTTGCTCTGCCGGAGCATGATTTTGTGAATCAGTTTCTTTATGATCGTTCATTTTTTGTCTCTACCTGCCGTGGTTATGCCACACCTAGTGCGCGCGCAATGACAAGAAGCTGCACCTCTGTAGTGCCCTCGCCGATTTCTAATATCTTTGAGTCGCGGTAGTGCCTGGAGACAAGATATTCATTCATAAATCCATATCCACCAAAGAGTTGCGTCGCTTCCCTAGCGTTATCCATAGCCGCCTCGCTTGAAACAAGTTTTGCTATCGCCGCTTCTTCCGCAAAAGGCTTACCTGCATCGCGGAGTCGCGCTGCGTGTAACCAAGCCAATCTAGAAGTGTGCACACGCGCACGCATTCTGGCAAGCACAAACTGCGTGTTTTGTTTTGAACTCAGCGGAGCTCCAAACACGTTGCGCTCTTTTGTGTATTCAACTGCCGCTTCTAGACAGCCCTCAGCCGCTCCCGTTGCAAGAGCTGCTATCGCAATACGCCCCTCATCAAGAATGTTCAAGAAGTTGGCAAAACCGCGTCCCTCTTC
>DATJCC010000144.1:0-15553 GCA_035514995.1 Microbacteriaceae bacterium | reverse complement strand
TCAGTAAGAGGCAAACCCGGCCGCACATCTTTTGCGATGACTCCTCCGGCGACGTTAACAGCATCAGGAACTAGCTCTCCAGACAGAGCCAACTGCACTGACTTAGCTACTGCGATGCCCGCTTTTTCTTGAGCTTCTGCTGTTGATGCCCCTAAGTGCGGTGTGACATGCACATTGGTAAGACCAGTTAACGATGTGTCGGTTGGCGGCTCTTGTGTGAATACGTCTAGCGCTGCTCCAGCAATTTCTTTATTTTCAATAGCAACCGCTAAAGCTTGTTCATCGATAAGCCCACCACGTGCTACGTTTACTACGTATGCTGTCGGCTTCATAGCTTTTAGCTGTTCTTGGCCAATCATGCCTAGTGTTTCTGGAGTTCTAGGCATGTGGATAGTGACGAAGTCTGATTTTTCTACAAGTTCTTCAAGCGAAACAAGCTCCGCTCCGAGCTGCCCTGCACGAGCAGCAGTGATGTAGGGGTCGTATGCGATTATTGAAACACCAAAGCCGCGAAGCCTTTCAGCTACAAGCGCCCCAATCCGGCCGAGGCCAATAATTCCAATCGTTTTTTCATACAGCTCTGTACCGGTAAAAGAACTTCTCTTCCACTCGCCTGCTGAAAGCGACTGGTGAGCAAGTTGCAGGTGTCGTGCCAATCCTAAGATGTGAGCTACTGTGAGCTCTGCGGCGCTGATTATGTTCGAAGTGGGCGCGTTAACCACCATCACTCCAGCTTGCGTGGCCGCAGGCACGTCGACGTTGTCGAGACCGACCCCTGCTCGTGCTATGACCTTCAACTTTTTGCCCCAAGAGACCGCTTCTTCGTCCATCTGAGTGGCTGAACGGATCAAGATAGCTTCAGCAGTTTTAAGGGCCTCACGTAAAGCGTCGCGGTCAGTTCCGTCAACAGCCTTGATATTAAAATCTGGCCCTAGAGCTTCTATTGTGGCAGGAGATAACTCTTCAGCGAGAAGCACGACAGGTTGGGTCACAGTAAATATCCTTTAAATGTTTAAATCAGTTTGTAGTTAAAAGTTTATTAGCTCAAGTTTAATAGCTCAGAGCGTATCTTTAGAATTCGATAACGTGCGATACATGCACGAAGTGCAACAGATTGATATACCAAATAGAAACTAGAGTGAGGCCCAAAAACATTAGTAATGACCGTTTTAAATAGCTTCTTCCAATTCCCAGAAGCACTGCAATCACAAATACAATCACTGGCATTAAAACTGAAAATCCAGCCCAGAGAATTCCCATCGCAGAAAGCCCCGACTCGAGCGCTTGTGCAATCTCAAGAACGCCAGTAACATTACCGACTGAGACCACTGTCGCATAAACGTACATTATCGTTACGAACATAAAAAATAACCAGAAACCGACCCCGCTCGCCAGTGTTTTTTCTGTTGTTTTATGCTCTTCTTTAGTCAGGCTCATTGTGCAGACCCCCCCGCAAAAACAAATGGATAGGGGAACAGCACGACAGCTCCAATGAGCATCAGAACCAGTGGTCCAAGAGTCGACAAACGCTTCGTTAACGTTATTGAAACGATATACCAGCTGATTGGAGCAAGTGGCGCAACCCAGAAGAATAGGTTCTGAAAGATTGCTCCTACCGATCCGCTACTTGATGCCGCTACCTCGTTCAAAGGTGAATACGCTTTGGCGATTTCGATCCACCCCAAACTGTAAATCAAATATATCCCACCAAAAACACCGAGCACTAAAAGTAAGAGACCGCTTCTCTGCTCCTGCAAAACAACGTCTGATTCGTCTGCGGATTCAGGAGTAGTTTGGTTGATCTCACGCGGTAGACCTTGCTCAGAAACCTCTGAAATGGTCCAACCACCAGAAAGACTCTTGGGTTGTGGGCTGTCTTTATTTTTATTGCGCACAGCTTAGAGAATACTGCTTCAAGCTGAACCCAATATTAATGAAGGGGCAGATCAGATGAGATCCACCCCTTCATATTTTTTTGTTAATAGCTGGTTTAGTTAGCGGGCCGCGCTTCCATCGACATAGTCTTCATCGATCTGCTGCCCAGCAAATAGCTTGCGAAGCTCACGCCCGGTAGCCTCGATTGGGTGCTTTTCACCTTTTGCACGCAGTTCCATAAATTCTTTACCGCCGTTGTCTTGATCGTCAATAAAGCGCTTCGCGAATGCTCCTGACTGAATGTCAGCTAAGACGCTCTTCATGTTTTCTTTAACACGCTCATCAATTACGCGTGGGCCTGAAACATAGTCACCGTACTCTGCTGTGTCAGAAACTGACCAGCGCTGCTTGGCGATGCCACCTTCAAACATCAGGTCAACGATGAGTTTAAGTTCGTGTAGCACCTCAAAGTAGGCAATTTCAGGCTGGTAGCCAGCTTCTGTAAGGGTTTCGAAACCATATTGAACCAATTGCGATACGCCACCACAAAGAACAGACTGCTCACCAAATAGATCTGTTTCTGTTTCTTCAGTGAAAGTGGTTTTAATAACGCCGGCGCGAGTGCCACCAATTGCTTTAGCGTATGACTTTGCGGTCTCCCAAGCCGAGCCTGAAGCGTCAGCCTCAACCGCGATGATGTCGGGAATGCCGCGACCAGCAACGAATTCACGACGCACTGTGTGACCGGGAGCCTTAGGCGCAACTAGAATCACGTCAACGCCCTCGGGAGCATCGATGTAGCCAAAACGAATATTAAAGCCGTGCGCAAAAGCAAGGGTTTTTCCTAGCTTCAGCTTGTTTTTAATCGACTCATTGTAGATTACGCGCTGGTGCTGATCGGGAGCTAAAATCATGATGAGGTCAGCCCAGTCTGCTGCGTCAGCGACAGTCATTACTTTGAAACCGGCTTCTTCAGCTTTAGCGATTGACTTTGAACCCTCTTTAAGTGCAATAACAACTTCTACACCTGAATCACGAAGGTTCATCGCGTGTGCGTGCCCCTGTGAACCATAGCCCACTACTGCTACTTTTTTGTTCTGAATGATCCCTAGATCGGCATCACTGTCGTAATACATCTCAGCCACTATATTTCTCCTTATGTTTGAATTGCGTGCAGTGCACGTGGTCAGTTTTTGAAAACTCTTTCACTGATTGATTTAGCGCCGCGACCAATTGCGATAAGCCCCGACTGTGCTATCTCTTTAATGCCGAATGGTTCAAGCACATTTAAAAACGCATTAACTTTGCCTGAGTCTCCCGTGACTTCGATCACAAGAGCCTCGGGAACAACGTCTACGACTCGAGCTCTAAATAGTGAGACTGCTTCTAGAACTTGCGATCGACTTTGATTGTCTACTCGCACCTTTATCAACATGTGCTCACGCTGCACTGAGGATTCGGGGTCGAGTTCAACTATCTTAATGACGTTTACGAGTTTGTTTAATTGTTTTGTTACTTGTTCAAGTGGCAGTAGTTCTTCATCTACAACCACCGTAATGCGTGAGAGTCCCTCTATTTCTGTCGGACCAACCGCAAGCGATTCAATGTTGAAGGCTCTTCTCGCAAACAGACCGGCTACGCGGGTGAGAAGGCCTGGTTTGTTTTCTACGAGCATGCTCAATACATGACGTGCCATGTTTATTCCTCCTCTAACCATTCCGGGCTGTGGTCAATCGCATACTGCACGCTGCTGTTTGACACTCCCTGTGGAACCATCGGCCACACCATCGCGTCAGCGCTAACAACAAAGTCGATCACGACAGGGCGATCGTTTGTTTCTAGTGCGAGTTTGATAGCGGCATCAACTTCTTCTTCTTTTTCAACACGGATAGCAAGACAACCGTAGGCTTCTGCAAGCTTCACAAAGTCGGGAATTCGTTGCGTTCCGTGCCCAGTGTTTAGGTCTGTGTTTGAATAGCGCTCATCATAGAAGAGTGTTTGCCACTGGCGCACCATTCCAAGAGATGAGTTATTGATGATTGCAACTTTAATTGGAATGTTGTTAATCACACAGGTTGCTAGCTCTTGGTTTGTCATTTGGAAGCAACCGTCACCATCAATTGACCAAACATCACGCTCGGGCTCAGCAACTTTAGCTCCCATTGCCGCAGGAACTGAGTAGCCCATGGTGCCGGCTCCCCCAGAGTTTAACCACGAGTTTGGTCTCTCATATTTGATGTACTGTGCAGCCCACATCTGGTGTTGCCCAACCCCGGCAGCATATATGCCTTCAGGCCCGGTGAGCTCTCCAATTCTTGCTATCACATGCTGTGGCGCCAACAGCCCGTCGCTTCGCGGCTGGTATCCGAGTGGGTAGCGGGCACGGTTTTCTTCAAGTCGCTTCCACCAGTCGCTCTGATCAGCAAAACCCGTTTCACGCTTAATGTGCTCTAACGAACTGGTTATATCTGTAATAACGTCTTTAACGTCACCAACAATAGGAACGTCTGCAACTCGTATTTTTGAAATCTCAGCGGGGTCAATATCTACGTGCACGACCTTCGCGTCAGGAGCAAAAAACTCTGTTTTGCCCGTTACCCGATCGTCAAAGCGCGTGCCGAGAGCAATCAGCAGATCTGCCTCTTGCAACGCCAAAACCGCAGGTACCGTGCCGTGCATACCCGGCATTCCGAGGTGCTGTTGGTGTGAGTCAGGAAAAGCTCCGCGAGCCATCAGAGTCGTTACAACGGGCGCACCTACCAGCTCCACAAGTTCCTTTAACTCGGGCGCGGCTTCAGCCCTAATGATTCCACCACCAACATAAAATACTGGTTTTTTTGAATTCGCAATTAAATCAGCGGCTGCCTGAATTTGCTTATTATTTGCTTTTGCGGTGGGTCGGTACCCTGGCAAATCAACGACAGGGTCCCACACGAAATCAAGCTCTTCTTGCTGAGCATCTTTTGTGATGTCTACGAGCACGGGGCCGGGCCGCCCTGTGCTGGCGATATGGTAGGCGGCAGCTAAAGCTCCAGGAATTTCAGATGCTTTTTTAACAAGAATTGAGTGTTTAGTAATCGGCATGGTGATGCCCATAATGTCTGCTTCTTGAAAAGCATCGGTCCCCATTAGTGTTGAAAAGACCTGTCCGGTAATTGCCAATAGTGGCACCGAGTCCATATAGGCATCAGAGATAGCCGTAACGAGGTTGGTGGCGCCGGGACCGGACGTTGCGATTGTCACGCCCACTCTTCCACTAGCCGATGCATACCCTTCAGCAGCATGCCCGCCTCCCTGTTCGTGGCGAACAAGGATGTGACGCAGTTTGCCGCTGTCCATCAGCGGATCATATACGGGCAGAATCGCACCGCCTGGGATACCGAACACATCGGTAACTCCAAGCAATTCGAGGCTTCGCACAACCGCCTCTGCACCCGTCATTTTCTCTCCAGTGAGAGAGTTTTTTTCGGAATAAGATTCCGTGGCCATTTCGACCTTTCTGTCTTTTATCTAAAAATTGAAGTTGTCAGCGCTAACCGGTTATTGCACCTTCTGAAGCAGAGTGCACCAGTTTTGCATACTTCGCAAGCACGCCTTTTGTGTAGCGTGGCGGAAGTGGAGCCCATGTTTGTCTGCGGGCTTCAAGCTCTTGTGGATCTACCAACAATTCGAGCGTTTGTGCCGTGATGTCAACCCGAATCAGGTCTCCGTCACGAACCAAGGCGATGGCTCCTCCATCTGATGCCTCTGGCGCTATATGTCCGATACACAGGCCGGTTGTGCCGCCTGAAAATCTTCCATCGGTCAATAATAGTACATCTTTGCCTAGTCCCGCACCTTTAATGGCTGCCGTGATGGCAAGCATCTCGCGCATCCCCGGCCCACCCTTAGGGCCTTCATAGCGAATAACCACAACATCGCCGGCTTCTACTTTGCCCTCTGTGAGTGCATCCATGGCCGCGCGCTCACGATCAAACACTTTAGCGGGGCCTTCAAAGGTCTCAGCATCAAAGCCTGCAGTTTTAACAACCGCACCGTCTGGCGCCATCGAGCCTTTGAGTACCGTCAACCCACCATTTGCGTGTAGTGGGTTATCGAGAGTGCGGATCACTTTTCCATCAATCGGCGTGTCGATATCTGCCAAGTTTTCTGCCATAGTTTTGCCGGTGACGGTTAACACATCACCGTGCAGAAAGCCAGCATCAAGAAGTGCTTTCATTATTACAGGCATGCCGCCAACTCGATCGAAATCTTCAGCAACATACTGCCCAAAAGGCTTCATGTCAGCCAGATGAGGTGTGACGCTACCTATCCGAGTAAAGTCGTCGAGCGTCAGCTCAACCTCGGCCTCACGGGCGATCGCTAACAGGTGTAGAACGGCGTTCGTCGACCCACCGAGCACCATAGCTACAGTAATCGCGTTTTCGAAGGCTTTTTTGGTCATGATGTCGCGCGCAGTTATTCCGTGTCGCAACATATTTACGACCGCTTCACCCGAACGGTGAGCAAAGTAGTCACGACGACGATCTGCGCTTGGAGGTGCTGCAGAGCCGGGTAGGCTCATTCCTAAGGCTTCGGCCACGCAAGCCATTGTGTTTGCTGTGTACATACCACCGCAGGCGCCCTCACCCGGCGCGATTGCACACTCCACACGCTTCAGGTCTTCTTCGCTCAGTGTTCCAGCTTTACAGGCACCAACCGCTTCAAAAGCGTCAATGATTGTTACTTGCTTTTCTGTTCCATCAGAAAGCTTCACCCAACCGGGCGCGATTGATCCGGCGTAAAGAAAAATTGAGGCCAAATCGAGTCTCGCGGCGGCCATAAGCATTCCAGGCAGGGACTTATCACAACCAGCCAGAAGAACCGATCCGTCAAGTCTTTCAGCCATCATTACAGTCTCAACAGAGTCTGTAATGACTTCGCGTGAGACGAGAGAAAAATGCATCCCCTCATGCCCCATCGAGATTCCGTCTGAGACAGACACCGTGCCAAACTGAAGCGGATACCCTCCGCCCGCGTGCACTCCCTCTTTAGCGCCCTGTGCCAAACGATCAAGGCTCAGGTTACACGGGGTGATCTCATTCCAAGAGCTGGCTATACCAATTTGTGGTTTGTCCCAGTCTTCATCGCCCATACCCACGGCACGGAGCATGCCTCTTGCGGCAGCTTTTTCTATTCCATCGGTGACGTCTCGACTACGGGGTTTGATATCTATTTCAGCCATACCTTCCAGTCTATGCTATTCATATATCCCAAGCTATTCACACAACCGAAGCAGGCTAAATAGCACATAAAAAAGCCCCACCATCAAAAGTTGGTGGGGCTTTGAAGAATTATTAACTATTTACCGGTGAGGGGTAAAAGCGTGGTTGGAATTGCAAAGCCTAGAAAGCTCAAAGTCATACCGACCACAAAGAGTTCAACAGCAGGAACATCTTGCCCAAATGCATAACCAGCAAGAACCAGTCCGCCAAACGCAAGCACGAATGAGATTACAACCATAATTGTGGTTACAGCACCTACTGCGCCCTGTGAACTCTCTTCGAAGAGACTTTCATTCTTTTTCGCCATGTTTCCTCCAAAACTAACTTGACTAAAGCTTACCTCAATTAAGAATCCTAAGTCACGCTACTCTAGAAAGATCAAAATTAAAATATTTATCAGCACCACAAACATAAATATTTTACTTCTATAAAAAGGAGAACGTTAATGCAAATTGGAAAATATGTCACCAACTTCGGAATTATTGGCGCTCTTTTGGGTGCAATTGGAGTTTCCAAGCAGACTAAAAAGATGCCAGAGGATTGGCGTCGATACATAGTTTGGCTTGTCTGGTTGCTGGGTTTAATACTAACCGTTGCTAGTGTGGCTAAAGATTATGATGAAAACACAGCTGCTTAGAATCACGCTAAACTTAATCGAGCACATCGAACACTTAGATAAGTAACTAACTAAATAATTAAAGCAGTGGTGAGTCGGGAAGTCTGGTCGACACGTAACTTTACGTAACCCAAGACACTCAAAGGTTTTCATTTTGCATAATGATTCTTCCTCCCACAGTAACTATTCGCAGAACTTTATAGCTCGCGCAAGCAGACGCATGCGCGGTGACGTAACAGCTGGTGTATTACTTGTTATAGCCGCAACTCTTGGGTTTATCGCGGCAAACTCTCCTTTGCAAAATGCATACGAAACGCTACGAGACACACGCTTTGGGCCAGAAGCAATCGGTTTAAACTTGAGCGTCGGCGAATGGGCTTCAGATGGTCTTCTGGCAATATTTTTCTTCATGGTTGGGCTCGAACTAAAAAGAGAGTTCGTCTCTGGTGACCTGCGCAACCCACGCACCGCTTTAGTCCCGGTTGCAGCTGCTTTTGGTGGGGTTGCTATCCCAGCGCTCTTCTACATTGCAATAGCTGCAGGCACCCCCTACACAAGCGGCTGGGCAATTCCAACGGCTACAGATATCGCTTTTGCTGTGGCAGTGCTTGGTCTTGTCGCACCGCGAATCTCAACCGGTCTGCGGATTTTCTTGCTCACTCTGGCAGTGGTCGATGACCTTATCGCTATCGGAATTATTGCGGTTTTCTTCACCACCTCACTCAATCTGATTGCACTGCTTCTCGCAATCATCCCAGTTGTTGTATATGCACTATTAACCAGAAAATTTTTTCACTGGTTTGAAAGATCAACCTTCGGCCCATGGTTGGTGCTTCTCCCAATCGGGATAATGGCCTGGGCCCTCATCCACGCTTCGGGCATACACGCAACTGTCGCGGGTGTTCTGCTCGCATTTATGGTGCCCGTTACTGGCAAAAAAGGTGAGCGGACAGCGGAGATTTTTGAGCACCGCTTCACGCCGCTGTCTGCGGGAATCGCTGTTCCTGTCTTTGCTTTTTTTGCGGCTGGAGTTTCAATCTCGGGAGAACACAGGTTCCCGCTAGACCCGATAGCGATTGGAATCATGTTTGGTCTTGTTTTCGGGAAACCAGTTGGCATTGTTTTAACGACTGTGTTGTTGACTAAGTTCTCCTCAACTCGAATTGCCGGTAACCCCACTTTGCGAGATCTGATTGGTATCGGGGCGCTAGCCGGGGTTGGTTTCACTGTTTCGCTTCTCGTGGCAGACTTGAGCTTCTCTGATTCTGTAGACCAAAACACTGCGAGGCTCGCGGTGATTGTCGCATCGCTAATCTCTATTGTTATTGCGACGCTGTTCTTAGCGCGCAGACGCCCAAGAGCCGGCACCCGCGTGCTGTCTACGCTTCAAGACGACTAGCTGACTACTGAAGTTGGTTGTTCAAGAAATTTAGAGGTGCTCTGCTCAGGCGATAGATCAAGACGTCTTAGTAGCTGAGCGTTAAGCGCAACAACGACAGTGGAGGCAGACATCAATATCGCGCCAACGCTCATCGGTAGCACAAACCCGATCGGCGCTAAAACGCCGGCAGCTAATGGCACTGCGAGCAAGTTGTAGCCCGCAGCCCACCACAGGTTCTGTTTCATCTTGCGAAAGGAAGCTCGGGAAAGATCAATCACCGAAAGAACCGAACGCGGGTCTGAACTGGCTAAGATAACACCGGCCGAACCTATCGCGACTTCCGTTCCAGCACCGATCGCAATCCCAACATCAGCTCGCGCAAGAGCGGGTGCGTCATTTACGCCGTCGCCCACCATCGCCACTTTGATCTCTTCGGCCTGCAACTCCGCCACTTTGTTTGCTTTATCTTCAGGCTTAACTCCGGCAAAAACCCGATCAATCCCCAATTCACCTGCGACGGTGTCTGCGACGGCTTGGGCGTCACCAGTGATCATTACAACCTGCACCCCAACCGCGTGCAGCGCCTTCACTGCGTCGTAAGACTCTTGGCGAATCTCATCGGCAAGTCTCAACCCACCAATGACTACGCCATCGGCAAGCACATGCAAAATAATTGCGCCTTGTTCGCGCCACTCATCAGCTATTGGGAGCTCCTCCAGCCGGTGCTCTTCGAGTAGGTATGGACCCCCTACTTCAACCAAGACCTTGCCTACTTTGGCTTTGACTCCCACCGCGGGTGAAGAAGAAAAATCGGTGGCGTTGAGGCGTTCAAGTTCGCGGTCGCCCGCCGCTTCAACAATTGCTCTTGCCAGAGGGTGCTCACTGTCGGCTTCAGCGGCAGCGGCGAGCGCTAACACTTCGTCAGCGCTCCGGCCGTTGACAGGCTCGACAGCTGTTACGGTTGGCTCGCCTTTAGTTAGGGTGCCTGTTTTATCGAACAAAACAGCGTCAACTGTTCGCATAGATTCCAGGGCGAGGCGGTCTTTAATTAAGACCCCGCCACGTGCTGCACGCTCTGTGGCTATCGATACCACCAACGGAATAGCCAAACCAAGTGCGTGGGGGCAGGCGATAACCAAAACTGTGATTGTGCGTACAACGGCCGCGTCTGGAAAACCAAGTATCGACCAGACTACCGCAGTTATAGCGGCTGAGCCGAGAGCGAACCAAAACAGCCAGGCTGCGGCAGTGTCGGCGATCCGCTGTGCCCTGGAAGACGAAGCTTGTGCGTCGGCAACGAGTTTTTGAATTCCTGCCAAAGCCGTATCGTCGCCGATCGCTGTGACTTCAACACGCAATCCTGAATCAGTTGCGACGGTTCCCGCGACTACGTGGTCATCAACATTTCGGCGAACGGTTCTAGACTCCCCTGTCACCATTGATTCATCTATGCTCGCTGATCCGTCGACGATAACGCCATCTGCGGGAACAGAAGCACCGGGTCTGACGATCACCACGTCGCCTACCTGAAGTTCGTCAGGAGAAACGGTGACCACGCTGTCACCTTCGACCTTTTCAGCTGAGTCGGGCAGAAGCGCTGCGAGTGAGTCTAACGCAGATGTGGTTTGGGCGAGTGAGCGCATCTCAATCCAGTGACCTAATAGCATGACTACTACCAGCAGAGCTAACTCCCACCAGAAGCTCAATTGCTGGTCTAGTAGTTGCAGGCTAGCGCCCATCGAAGCGATGAAAGCCACTGTGATAGCTAAGCCTATTAGTAGCATCATCCCTGGTTTGCGAGAGCGGATCTCTGAGAGAGCTCCAGAAAGGAACGGCCAACCGCCCCAAACATACATTACAGTGCCGAGAGTGGGCGGAATCCATGCAACCCATACCGCATCTGGCAGTTCATAACCTATAAGACCGGCAAACATTTCGCTGAAACCAACCACTGGAATAGCGAAAATGAGCATAATCCAAAACAGTCTGCGGAACTGCTCGACGTGATCAGAATGATCATCATGTGAGTGGTGTTCATCGTGCTCTACGTGTTGCTGTTGCTTGTGTTGCTGTAGCTTGTGTTCCATAGTCTTTCCGTTTGTAGATATATAAACAACCTATTCCATCTATGTGCACACAATCAATGATTCATAGGTCACCGCCACAGCAAACAGTACACCAGCTGATGTACAATCACTGTATGCTGACCATTTCTTCTCGTTTGGATGTGATGAACAGAGTGGGTCGTGCCATGGCCGATCCGACCCGATCACGAATCCTCATGACGCTGTTAACCGGCCCAAGTTATCCTGCCGAATTAGCAAGTGACCTTGGGCTAAGCCGCTCAAATGTTTCCAACCATCTGGCTTGCCTGCGAGACTGCGGTATCGTCTCGGCAGAGGTTGAAGGTCGCCAGACCAAATATGAGATCGTTGACGCACACCTGACTCAAGCGCTTACATCATTAATAGAGGTTGCGCTCGCCGTTGACGAAAACGCTGAATGTATAGATCAGAGTTGTCCGGTACCCGGTTGCTGCGACAAAATTTCAACAGTATGAGCGAGTGTTGCGATCACGAGGAACCAGCCAATTGGCGTGACCTGGGTGTTATAGTTCCGGTTGCTTCTGGGGTTGCCTTTATCGCCGGGCTAACCTCTCATTGGTTTGGGGCTGAACTTTTAGCTTTAGTGCTTTTCTGGCTCGGGCTGGCGCTTGGAGCTTCAACCTTCGTTCCAGGCGCGATTCGAAGCTTAGCTAGAGGGAAACTGGGTGTTGCGCTACTAATGACTATGAGCGCTACCGGGGCTGTGCTTCTTGGGTATGTTGCTGAGGCCGCTGCACTAGCGTTTCTCTACTCACTAGCTGAGGCATTAGAAGACAAAGCGATGGCGCGCGCACGAACCGGTTTACGTGCGCTACTAAATCTCATTCCCGAATCAGCCACCGTCGTCAGCGACGGAGAACCCACCCTGGTTGAAGCTCGAGACCTAACCATTGGTCAGATGTTACTCATCAAACCGGGTGAACGCATTGCTACTGACGGGGTGGTACGTTCTGGGCACAGCGCAATTGATAACTCTGGGATTACCGGTGAGTCAGTTCCTGTCGAAGTGAAAATCGGTGACGAAGTCTCTGCTGGGGCGATTAACAGCTCGGGAGTTTTGCAGGTGGAGGCAACCGCCAAAGGAGCAGATAACTCCCTGACAACTATCGTGCATTTGGTTGAACAGGCTCAAGCCGAAAAGGGCGATAGGGCAAGGCTCGCTGACCGTATTGCTAAACCGCTAGTGCCAGGCGTGCTTATACTTGCAACGCTCGTTGCAGTGATTGGCTCTATATTTGGCGACCCTGAAATGTGGATCACACGCGCTCTAGTTGTGCTTGTAGCTGCCTCGCCGTGCGCCCTAGCCATTGCGGTGCCTATTACAGTCGTTTCAGCTATCGGTTCAGCCAGCAAGTTTGGTGTCATCATCAAAAGCGGAGCGACATTCGAGAGATTTGGAAGCATCAGTCACGTTGCAGTAGATAAAACAGGCACCCTAACTCGCAACAAACCCACTGTCATTGAGGTTAAGACTGCAAACGGCATAGACAATCAACAGGTGCTTAGCTGGGCTGCAACCCTTGAACAGCACAGTACCCATCCGCTAGCAATTGCCATCACTAAAGCTGCAACACGAACAACAACTGCAACAAACGTTATTGAAGAGGCTGGGCTCGGAATCACCGGCACAATTGCTGGCGCTACGGTTAGCGTTGGTAGCCCACGTCAGTTTAACCCGGGAGGCCTATTAGAAGATGTCACCCGTTTCGAGTCGCAGGGTATGACTGCTGTCGTCGTGCATCATAGCGGCACCGCTGTCGGAGTAATTGGGGTGCGTGACGAGTTGCGCACAGAGGTGCCAGGCGTCATAAAAACTCTTGCTTTACAGGGGGTTGGCGTCACAATGCTAACCGGAGACAACGAACGCACTGCTCTTGCTTTAGCTTCGCAAGCGGGCATCGACGACGTTCGCTATGAGTTACGCCCTGAAGATAAGGCCACCGCAATCCGTGAGCTCAAGTCAGCCGGGCCGGTTGCGATGATCGGAGACGGCATTAATGATGCTCCCGCGCTAGCCACCGCAGATGTCGGTATCGCTATGGGCGCCTCCGGTTCAGATGCTGCTATAGAATCAGCAGATATAGCCTTTATCGGGCACGACTTACGCTTAATCCCGCAAGCAATTAACCATGCGCGCAGAGGTCGGCGCATAATGAATCAAAACATTTGGTTATCGCTACTCATTATTGCTCTTTTACCACCGCTTGCGATCACTGGAACGCTTGGGTTGGCTGCTGTTGTGTTGATTCACGAAGTAGCGGAAGTGATTGTGATTCTAAACGGTCTCCGAGCCGCACGGGCTACAGCCAGCTTGCAAGACTCTGAGCTATCAGGCAACTGATCAGCGGTATAACTTGATCAATGCTGAAACTAAAGTGTTTTCACCGCGATGACCATGCTACTTTTCCTGCTTAGTTTCTAGCTCGAATGGCTTTTTTGCGAGCCGCCCTGCTGCGAGGATCATTCCAGACCGAATCGAGAGTTGCTACTATCTCATAGCAGCGTGGTCGCCCTGCCTTTGTCCAAAAAAGGTAGGAGACGAATATGGTCACTCCGGCTAGGAGCCAAGTAAAAAATTTACGCATTGCACTTCTTCCTGTGTTATCTAGATTTTACACTACTGGGTGCGAGTTATTACAGAATGCCAAACTCGGAAACAGCCAATGCTCTGAACCAACTACTGTTATACAGGAAAGATATCTATCAAGGATGAAAGCCGCTGATAGATAATTGATAGATCCACAATCAATTGAACTGGAAATTTGGCTTAAACAATAGCTTACAGTACGCCCCCCGGGACTCGAACCCGGAACCCACAGATTAAGAGTCTGTTGCTCTACCATTGAGCTAGAGGCGCATTTGTTTTGTTCTAATGAACAACAAGCAACATTACCACGTTCGTCTAAAGGCGTGCAATTCGAACGGCCTTAATTTTGGTGGCTGTAAACTAAATATGTGAATGATAATTTGAACGTTTTTTCATCTGACCTAAAATTTGCGTTATCGCTGGCCGATACTGCTGACTCGATTTCTTTAAACAGGTTTGAATCTGCAGATTTAAGAATCGAAACGAAACCCGACCGAAGCTTCGTTACAGATGCAGATAAAGCAGTTGAAAAAGCCCTACGAGACAGGATCGAGGCTGAACGCGAAGGTGAAGGCTTCTTCGGCGAAGAATCAGGCAGAGTCGACGAAGGTGCAAAGCAGTGGATCATTGACCCAATCGACGGCACCTCTAACTTTCTTAGAGGTGTGCCGAACTGGGCAACCCTTATAGCGCTCGCTGTTGAAGGGAAGCCGACCATAGGTGTTGTTTCAGCGCCAGCGTTTGGCAAACGTTGGTGGGCAGAGATTGGTTCAGGAGCTTGGACGGTTACCATTCCCGATGAACTGCATAGAAATGCTGGAATCACACTTAGGGAAACTTCTGCTCCACGAAAGTTACAGGTATCTGGAGTAAAAGAACTTCAAAACGCGAGCCTTAGTTTTCAAAGTATTGCACAGTGGGATGAAGAGGGATATTTGAACCCACTAATAGAGCTAACGCGTGCTGTGTGGCGTGATCGCGCCTACGGCGACATGTGGTCTTATATGATGCTCGCAGAGGGTTTAGTGGACATAGTTGCAGAGTTTGATGTGAAACCCTACGACTTGGCAGCTCTCGTTCCAATCGTCACCGAAGCCGGCGGCAAGTTCACCGATATCGCAGGTGCCGAATCAGCATGGAACGGAAGCTCTCTAGCTACTAACGGCTATTTGCATAAAGCAGTTATTGAACAAGTTGTTTCAGCGCTTTAAGCTGGATTGGCATATTTTCTGTGGTCAAACGAAAGGGTGATCACTCACCCAGTTTTTTGTGGTTGTTATGTCATCATAGTTGCAGTGTCATGAAGTTTTTCAGGCTAGTGAAGGGTAACCAGTGAACGATAAAGTGCGTAGCAAAGAAACTGCTGCAAAGATCTCACCAAAGCAAGATCAGCGCAAACCAATAATTAACCGTTTAAAAAGAGCTAACGGTCAGCTCGCTGCTCTTATTCAGGCGGTAGAAAACGATGCAGACTGCAGAGATGTCATTATGCAACTCTCAGCGGTTTCAAAAGCAATCGATCGCGCAGGATTCAAAATACTTTCAACCGAACTTCAAGAATGTGTATTGAACCCTGACGGAGAGCAAAACGTTGAAGAGTTAGAAAAACTTTTCATGTCCCTTGCCTAGATTTAGACCATTGAAATTCCAGTGCTCATCGGCTAACTAATTTTATAATTAACTTTTTTAAATTAACTGTTTTAATTAACTTGGTGGAGCCGCGGG
>DATJCC010000143.1:0-24719 GCA_035514995.1 Microbacteriaceae bacterium | reverse complement strand
TGTCTTCATTAGAGCCACTGGATGCACTTGAACAAATTTATGAACGTTGGGCTTCTGAACCTGTTTCGGGACTTCCTCCTCTAACAAGCGGTTTCGTTGGATTTATAGCCTGGGAGGCAGTTAACGAAATCTATAAATTAGATCAGGCCAGTAATCCATCACACACAATTCCAGCTCAATCTTTAAGCTTTGTTTCTGAACTCATAGTCATTGATCACCGTGAAGGGGTCGTGATTCTGATAGCCAATGTCTTGAACGATAAACCCAGCGGAGCAAGTGCTTCCGCTAGCGAAGCAGAAGCAAGAGAAGAAGAAGCTTGGAATGAAGCGCAGGAACGGCTAGACACACTACAGCGCGAACTTGCTAAGTCTGCACAATCACCGTTATCGATACGAAAAGATGACCAGCAACTGATAACGCGAGTAACTTCAAAAGAAAAGTTTTTAGATGATGTAAATCGAGCTAAAGAACACGTCAATGCTGGAGATGTTTCGCAGGTTGTGATTTCACAAAGATTCGACACGGAGTGCCCCGCAACTCCACTAGATGTTTACCGTGTGCTTCGCCACACCAACCCCAGTCCTTTTCTGTACCTTCTAAACTCCTTGGACAATAACGGAGATCCAATTGGCGTTGTCGGATCAAGCCCTGAAGCTTTAATCACACTCAACGAAGGTCATGTCATCACGCATCCGATAGCAGGATCAAGGCCTCGCGGTGAAACGCTTGCAAGAGATCTCGAACTTGAGCAGGAACTACTCGCTGACAAAAAAGAGGTTTCAGAACATAAAATGTTGGTTGAACTGTCTGTGACAGACTTAGAGAAAGTGTGTGATAGGGATACGGTTGAAGTTAGCGGTTATATGCGGGTAGAAAGATTTAGTCACGTTATGCATATCGTTTCTACCGTAGGAGGAAAACTTGCTCAAGGAAAGAATCCTTTAAATGCGCTCAGGGCGACATTCCCTGCTGGAACTTTGTCAGGAGCTCCTAAAGAGAAGGCATTAGAGATAATTGACTCACTTGAACCAGAGCCTAGAGGAGTGTTTGGTGGGGTTGTGGGTTATTTCGGGTTTTCGGGTTCAGCAGACTTGGCAATTGCAATTCGTACTGCGACCATTCAAAATGGTGTAGCTTCAGTTCAAGCAGGTGCTGGAATTGTGGAGGGTTCTGTTCCCGAGACTGAAGACCAAGAAACCAGAAGCAAAGCTGCCGCGCCTTTAGCAGCGATTTCTATAGCATGCTCTATGGAAGAAGTTAAATGAACACCAATGTAAAGGGTAGAAGCCTTTCTGTTCTAGCGATTTTTGTTTTAACAATTTTGGGTTTTATTGTTGGCGCTCAAACCTGGGTTACATATTCTTTAGCGCCGGGTGAAGCTGCAGTTAACGTTTTATCGGTTTCTGGAAATTCTGGTTTAGCACCTTTAATGCCCATTCTTGTGGCTCTAGGTGCAATAGCAATAACTCTGATGATTGTTGCAAGAGTGGTCAGAGTAATGCTTGGGGTTTTAGTTACACTTTTGGGTGCTTGGTTGACCGTGAGCTCATTTAAACTTGTTGCAGCAGATACCAACGAGTTGCTGTGGTTTGGTAGACAGTACCTGGCTGAGGTCACAGGGGTTGTTGTTTCAGAGCAAAACTTGTCGATCACAGAAGTTAGTTCCACTTTCTGGCCCGTTATTTTAGGTGTAATAGGTGTCTTAGTTTTAGTAGTTGGTCTTTTTGTCACTCTAACCGGATACAAATGGGTTACAGGCGGCCGTAAATATGAAACTATTAAAAAAACTAACAACAAATCTCAAGGTGATAACCGAATCGACGATTGGGATGCGCTGAGTGGAGGCGAAGATCCAAGCCAAATAGAATGACACCCTGCTAGGTTCGCACCTAACCAGACGAACAGGGTAAGCTAGTGGGTAACAGATTGAGATCAAAAGGAGACCAATGACAAACCAGCATGAAGAGCCCGGTCACGGCGATTCGCCAGCCGCGTGGACTGCCGTTATTGTGATGTCGCTTGCTATAGCTGTAGGCACGGTAGCTTTCTTCTTTCACCAAGCTTGGCTTGTGTGGATAAGTGGTGGTGTAGTTGCTTTAGGCCTAATTATAGGTTTAATAATGTCTAAAGTCGGATACGGCATCAACGGCCCCAAGTACACACCAAAGTCAAAGTAATAACGTGCTTGAAAGCTTGCTTGCAGGCTCCCTAGAAGATTCCCTAAACCGTGAAAAGGAACTACCTTTTGATCAACTAATGCAGGAGATCGAAAATGTACCACCTGCATTAGACGCAGTCTCATGGCTGAAGCCTGAAGGTTACACCAAAGTTATCGCTGAGGTTAAACGGGCAAGCCCTTCAAGGGGAGATCTCGCAGAAATTGCATCTCCTGCAAAACTTGCTAAAGAATATGAGCTGGGTGGCGCGAGTATCATCAGCGTTTTGACTGAAGAGCGTAAATTCAAGGGTTCTCTCGCAGACCTCATCAGCGTGCGCAAAAACGTTAGCGTCCCTATACTTCGTAAAGATTTCACGGCAAACAAGTATCAGATTGCAGAAGCTAGACTTGCCGGCGCAGACTTAGTCTTACTTATAGTGGCTGCTCTTGATGTAGAAACCTTAAAAGAACTTTATGCTTTTACAGTAAGCCTTGGCATGACAGCACTCGTTGAGGCTCATTCAGCTGAAGAGGTTCAGATTGCTGCTGACCTTGGCGCGAAACTTATCGGAGTGAATGCACGTAACCTTAAAACGTTTGAGTTGGATCGTGAGCTATTCGGCCGCGTAGCAGGGCTGATTCCTCAAGGTTCAATTAAAATTGCAGAGTCCGCTGTGTTGAATGTTGACGACGTAAAAAAATATCGTGAAGCCGGTGCTGACGCCGTATTAGTTGGTGAAGCTCTTGCAACAGCGGATGACCCGCGCCAGGCAGTCAAAAAATTTATTTCTGTCAAATAAATCTATATAGAAGAGAGTAGATATGGCTGATAGTTACACTCTTGCTTCACAAACGGGACCGTACTTTGGGGAGTTTGGTGGTCGTTTTGTGCCTGAGCCACTCGTGAAGGCTCTTGATGAGTTGACACAAGCTTGGGAAGATTCAAAACGTGACCCACTTTTCGAAAAAGAACTCCAATCTTTGCTTCGAGACTACACAGGCAGACCCTCTCCGATCACAGAAGTTAAACGTTTTGCAGAGATTGCCGGTGGAGCCCGCATTTTTTTGAAGCGTGAAGATTTGAATCACACAGGATCGCATAAAATTAATAACGTTCTGGGGCAGGCTTTGTTGACCAAGAGATTGGGAAAAACAAGAGTTATTGCTGAGACAGGTGCGGGGCAACACGGAGTGGCAACTGCGACCGCAGCAGCACTTTTTGGACTTGAATGCACTATTTACATGGGCGAGGTTGATACCAAACGACAGGCATTAAACGTAGCGAGAATGAGACTCCTAGGTTCTGAAGTAGTAGCTGTCAAGGCTGGGTCAAGAACGCTCAAAGACGCAATTAATGAAGCACTTAGAGACTGGGTTACTAACGTAGAGGACACAAATTATGTCTTTGGCACGGTAGCAGGCCCTCACCCTTTTCCGGAGATGGTTAGAGATTTACAAAGAGTAATTGGTGTTGAAGCTAGAGAACAAATGCTAGCTACAACTGGTTATCTTCCTGATGCTGTCGCTGCCTGCGTTGGCGGTGGATCTAATGCGATTGGGATTTTTCACGCTTTTCTTGAAGATGAAGACGTGGCCCTATATGGATACGAGGCTGCTGGTGAAGGTATAGACACGCCACGGCACTCTGCGACTCTTACTCTTGGGAGACCGGGTGTGTTGCACGGTGCTAAGAGTTTGATGCTTCAAAATGAAGACGGTCAAACTCTAGAATCACATTCAATCTCAGCAGGTTTAGACTATCCGGGTGTTGGCCCGGAACACGCCTGGTTACAGTCACTAAAACGAGTCACCTATCTGCCCATAACAGATGAAGAAGCCATGGAAGCATTTCTTTCACTTTCACGAACTGAGGGAATAATACCTGCAATAGAGTCAGCTCATGCTCTTGCCGGGGGCCTTAAACTCGCAGCCAAAATGAAAGCCGACCAAACCGTGCTTATTAACCTTTCGGGTCGAGGAGATAAAGACATGGAGACCGCTGCGGAATACTTTAATCTTTTTGACGCTAGTTAGGAAATCGAGTAATGAGTGAAGTCAAAGCTCTTATAAGAGCGAAGAAAGATGCGTCTAGTGGAGCTCTTATCGGATATTTGCCGACAGCTTTTCCAGACCTTAAAACTAGTATCGATGCTGCAGAGGCCCTAGTAAAGGGTGGAGTAGACATTATTGAACTTGGTCTGCCGTATTCTGACCCGGTAATGGACGGACCGGTGATACAAGCAGCAACTATCAAAGCATTAGCCAATGGATTTAAAACTGCTGATGTTTTCACCGCAATCAGAGAAATAAAAAAGCGGGTCAATGCACCGGTAATGGTGATGTCTTACTGGAATCTAATCTTGCAGTATGGTGTTGAAAAATTTGCTGATGAGCTAAAAGCATCTGGAGGCGCAGGAATAATTACACCAGATCTGATTCCTGATGAAGCATCACAGTGGATAGCCGCATCAGACAGGGCAGAGCTTGACCGAGTCTTTCTAGCTGCTCCCACGTCGAGCGATGAGAGACTAAAAACAGTTACAGAGCTCAGTAGAGGTTTTGTTTATACCGTTTCGACAATGGGGGTCACTGGAGCAAGATCCGATGTGGATCAGGCAGCTCGTTTATTAGTCAGCAGGTTACGATCTGTTGGGTGCGAAGAAGCCTGTGTTGGTCTTGGTATTTCTACAGCGGAACAGGTCAAGGAAGTTTTATCCTATGCTGACGGAGCAATTGTAGGTTCTGCTTTTGTGCGCGCTCTTGCTGAGCGTGGGGTTCCCGCAGTTGAAGAAACCGCACGAAATCTTGCAGAAGGAACCCACCTCTAACCTTTAAGATGGTTTTAATGACCAAAATTTTTAGAAAGAAGCTTTAATGTTACTGCCCCTGGCTATTCCAAGTCCCGATGTGAGTTCTTTTCAGATTGGTCCATTTAACATCGCTTTTTATGCACTTTGTTTGATGACAGGGATGGTTGTAGCGCGCATATGGGCGGGAACCAGGCTCACTAAACGAGGAGGAGAGCCTGGAGTCGCGCTAGATTTTACTCTTTGGGCAATTGGCTTAGGCATTGTCGGGGCAAGAATTTATCATGTGATTACTCACGCGGGAGATTACTTTGGGCCTGGCAAAAATCTGATCGAGGTAATCAGAATTGATCATGGCGGGATAGCGATTTTTGGTGGACTAATCGGGGGTGCTGTGGGCGTATTAATCGCTTCGCGGCTCACGGGAGTGCGCTTCTGGTCTTTCGCAGACGCACTTGTGCCGGGTCTTCTTCTAGCACAGGCGGTGGGACGTCTTGGTAACTGGTTCAATAATGAGCTTTTCGGAGGACCGACAACACTGCCTTGGGGATTAGAAATTTCTTCAAGCAACCCCGCTTTTCCCGTTGGTTTACCTGAGGGAACACTGTTTCATCCAACTTTCTTGTATGAAATGATCTGGAACATTGCAGGTATTGTGGTGTTGCTTGCAATCGAGCGAAAACTTCGCCCCAGGTGGGGAACATTCTTTGCGATGTACCTAGTCTGGTATGGCATAGGCCGAGCATGGATAGAATCGCTTCGTGTCGACCCTAGCTTTATCATTCTAGGAATGCGCACTAACGTCTTAGCTGCGCTGCTAATAATCCTGCTTGGTATCGTTATTTTCATTGTCCAGCGTAGGCTTCACCCGGGTGTCGAAACCTCTGTCTACCTTCCTGGCCGTGGTAACTCTGAAGCTGTGACTGATCAGCTGACACGTGATCCAGATAAATACTTTCAAGTGCTAAATTCTAAAAATACAGTTTCTTCAGAAGATGAACTAACTGCAAGCATCGACAGGAAATAAAATGCGGCACGCAAAAATAGTTGCAACTTGGGGACCAGCTGTTTCTAGTTATGGAAACACTCTTGCACTAATCCAGGCTGGAGTGAATGTGGCGCGGCTAAACCTTTCACACGGCGCGCACTATATTCATGAGGGTGTTTATCGTAATATTAGGCGAGCAGAACTCGAGGTAGGTCGACCGATCGCGGTGCTTGCAGACCTGCAGGGGCCAAAAATTAGACTCGGAACATTTGCAGGCGGACCCTTCGAGCTGGAGGTTGGCGATGAATTCGCCATTACAACACGTGATCTCCAAGGTGATAAAACTATTAGCGGAACAACACATGGGGGACTACCAGGAGACGTTGAACCGGGGGATCCGCTATTAATTGACGACGGTAAAGTAACTTTGCGAGCTGTTCGAGTTACTGAAGACACTGTTTATACAGTTGTTGAAGTGCCTGGAACTATTTCAAATAATAAAGGGATAAACCTCCCGGGTGTAGCAGTAAACGTGCCAGCTTTATCTGAAAAAGATGAGGGTGATTTACGTTGGGCAATACGCCTTGGAGCAGATTACATTGCCCTGTCATTTGTTAGGGACGCCAAAGACATAACTCGTGTTCATGAGATCATGCAAGAAGAAGGTAAATTTCTTCCGGTAATCGCAAAGATAGAAAAGCCTCAGGCAGTTGACAACCTCGAAGCCATAATCGATGCGTTTGACGGAATTATGGTTGCAAGAGGCGACCTGGGGGTTGAAATGCCCTTAGAACGCGTTCCAATCGTGCAGGCAGAAGCTGTTGCACTTGCAAGGCAGCAGGCAAAACCAGTTATTGTCGCCACTCAGGTATTAGAGTCAATGATTGAAAACCCGCGACCTACAAGGGCAGAGGCTTCGGACTGCGCCAACGCTGTGCTCGATGGAGCAGACGCAGTTATGCTTTCTGGTGAAACTAGCATTGGAAATTGGCCAAAAGAAGCTGTAGCCACTATGAGCAGAATAATTGAAGCTACCGAGAAACACGCCCTTGACAGAATTGACAGGTTGCTCTTCGCGCCAAAAACTCAAAGTGGAGCGTTAACTCACGCTGCCATTGAAGTAGCTATGGCTGTAGGCGCTAAAAGTATCTGTGTTTTCACCGAGTCGGGCGACACAGTTAGACGCGTTGCACGGTTACGCACACCCATTCCTATTTTTGGGTTTACACCGAGTATGGACGTTAGGCGGCGAATGGAGCTGACTTGGGGAGCTCGTAGTTATGAGACACCAAGAGTTGACTCCACAGATGAAATGTTCGAACAGGTCGACGATATCTTACTTGCACGAGAAGCTGTAGAACTTGATGACAGGGTGATTGTGATTGCTGGATCTCCTCCGGGGATTGTTGGTTCAACCAATACACTTCGTATCCACCGAGTGGGCGAAGCTACCGGACGGGTTCCAGTGCCGCGACGCAAGGACTATAAAGTTGGTAGAGGCGGAATATTCACATAAATAACTCGTGTTGGTTTCTACTTGAGATGCACATAGGGTAAAGTATCTCAAGTGGCACTATTGCCGGATTGGCGGAATTGGTAGACGCGACGCACTCAAAATGCGTTGTCGAAAGACGTGTGGGTTCGAGTCCCACATCCGGTACAAAAATAATTAAATACCAAACACTATTAAGAATTGTCGTAGGCTTGAACTGTGAGTGAAGAAAATTCAGGGAGCGCTAAGCGCAGAGTCGTCGTTGCTGAAGATGAATCGTTAATCAGACTAGATATTGTCGAAACCCTAAGAGACAATGGGTTTGATGTTGTAGGCGAAGCAGGTGATGGCGAAAGAGCGGTCGAGCTTGTTGAAGAGTTGCGGCCAGATCTCGTCGTCATGGACATCAAAATGCCTAAACTTGATGGCATTTCAGCTGCAGAACAAATCAACAAAAAACATCTAGCACCGGTGGTGCTTCTGACCGCTTTCAGCCAACAGGAACTGGTAGAAAGAGCTAGCGAGGCTGGCGCATTAGCCTACGTAGTTAAACCTTTCACCCCCGCTGACTTACTACCAGCCATAGAAATCGCTATTTCACGGTTTCAACAAATCACAGCACTTGAAGAAGAAGTTGCAGATTTAGCAGAAAGGTTCGAGACTCGTAAGCTCGTTGATAGAGCAAAAGGAATCTTAAACGACAAGATGGGTCTGAGCGAGCCAGAAGCCTTCCGTTGGATACAGAAAGCTTCAATGGATCGCAGGCTTACTATGCAAGATGTTGCAAAAACAATCATTGATCAGCTGGGCACACCCAAATAGTTTAGGTTAAACATCCTTATACATATTGGTGATTCGCACAGTAGAGCAGCGTCTTCCTGAAGCATCTGTAATCTGTATTTCATGCACTGTTAACGATCTGCCGTGATGGATTATTGTGCACACCGCAGTTACTTCACCATCAGCAGCGGAACCAGTATGGGTTGCGTTTATATCCACACCTACAGCGACTTTTCCTACGGGTGCAAGCAGGTTCGCGTGCATCGATCCAAGCGTTTCGCCTAAGACGCAATAGGCACCTCCGTGCAGTAGTCCTATTGGTTGAGTGTTGTCTTCAACGGGCATCACAGCAACGGCTCTGTTTTTATTGAACTCTGTGATGGTTATTCCCATTTTGTCGGCTAGAGCACCCAGACCACGCTGTTTAATGAACTCAAGCATTGAATGGTTGTCTTCTATTGCAATATTTTCTACCATGAACGAAACCTTTTCTAAATATTTGCACACTCTCTTGTAGTCTAGGTGTGTGTCTTCTAAACAGCCTACCCTTATGCTCATCGATGGTCATTCACTTGCATTTCGCGCGTTCTATGCGCTGCCTGTTGACTCTTTTCAAACTCAAACTGGCCAACATACCAACGCTATTCATGGTTTTATTGCAATGCTTATCAACCTTTTGCAGAATGAAAAACCAGATGCTTTAGCAGTAGCTTTTGACATCTCAAGGAGATCATTTCGCACTGAAGAATACCCTGAGTACAAGGGCACGCGAAGCGAAACCCCTGAAGAGTTCAAAGGACAAGTCCCTCTTTTGCAGGAGGCACTTCATGCAATGTGTATAACAACAATTGAAAAAGAAAATTACGAGGCAGATGACATCCTTGCAACTCTAGCCACTCAAGGTGCTGCTGATGGTTACAGGGTGTTAGTTGTTAGTGGCGACCGTGACACAATTCAGCTTGTTGACGATCAAGTGACTTTGCTATATCCATCAAAGCAAGGTGTTTCAGAGCTCACTAGATATGACGCACAGAAGGTTTTTGAACGCTATGGCGTTGAACCTAAGCAATACCCTGAAATAGCGGCTCTTGTTGGAGAAACAAGCGATAATCTTCCAGGAGTTCCACGTGTTGGCGAAAAAACAGCGGTTAAATGGATAAACCAGTTTGGTTCACTTGATGAAATATTGCGCAGACAAGATGAAATAAAAGGCAAAGTTGGTGAAAGTCTCAGAGAAAATTCTCATCTCGCTGTGCGAAATAGAAGACTAAATGAGCTGGTGCGTGATGTTGAGCTTGATGTGATGCCTAAAGAGCTCTTTCTAGAAGATATAGATATGGCTAAGGTGCAGCCCGTATTCAACGAGCTAGAATTTCGCACTTTGCTTGCGCGAGTTGCAAAACTTGCCGGAGAAGAAGTGCCAACAAACAACTCGCAAGCGCTTGGCATTGAACAGCCAGTTCCTAAGCTGCTTTTAGATGAAGAGTTGGAAGCTTGGCTAAAAAGGGTATCTTCTCCAGCTGTTGTTGCTTCAAGCACTGCTGACGGAATTACGGTCGGGGTGGCTACTCTGACAGAAGCCATTGAAATTAATTGGAAACCGGGAGTGAAAGATTACAAACCGCTCGAGGACTGGTTACGAAGTGACGCTCCAAAAATCTTTTATGATGCAAAAAAATATTACCACCTGTTTTATGAGTCTGGGATTGAACTTGCAGGTGTCTCTGGCGACGCTCTTTTAGCCGCCTGGCTGGTAAGACCACAAGCGCCAGAAAAATCACTTTCTGAAACTGTTTATAGATATCTCGCTGAAGAACTTCCACAGGCAGATCCCAACCAGTTAGTGCCCGATGAAACTCAAACTCCAACTGAGGCCTTAACCGCTTGGTATGTTTTCAGGGTTCACGAAGTTATTTTAAAACGGTTTGAAGGACGAATAGATGAAGTTTATAAGAATATAGAGTTGCCATTGGTTCAGGTGCTGGCACTTCTTGAAAGACGTGGAGTAGAGATAGACAGACCGCTGATTGAAGCACAGTTAGCAGAACTTAAAGATCAATTGGTCGAGATCGAAGATCGAGCCTATAAATCGATTGGGAGAAAGGTTAATCTTTCTTCGCCTAAACAGTTGCAAGAAGTTCTTTTTGCAGATCTTGAGATGCCTAAAACTCGTAAAACACAGACGGGGTTCTCGACAGATGCAGCTGCGATCGCAGAACTGCAGGTGAGTAATCCGCATCCATTTTTAAACGCACTCCTAGAACACCGAGACGCTAATAAATTAAGACAAACAATAGAGGGATTAATCAAAGCCATTAAATCTGATGGCAGAATACATACAACACTTCTGCAAATTGGTGCTAGTACTGGTCGGCTCGCTTCGGCAGACCCTAACCTACAAAACATACCGGTTAGAACAGAAGAGGGAAGACGCATCCGTGAGGGATTCACCCACTCTGCCGATACTGAATGTTTAATGACTGCGGACTACTCACAGATTGAAATGCGGATCATGGCTCACCTTTCGGGAGACGAAGGGCTGATCGAAGCTTTTAAAGAGGGTGAGGACCTGCACAGATTTGTCGGATCGAGAATATTTAATGTAGATCCTGATGATGTTACTAACGAAATGCGCTCAAAGGTCAAAGCGATGTCATACGGCCTTGTCTATGGACTGTCTGCTTTTGGATTATCAAAACAGTTGGGAATATCTGCTGCAGAAGCACGGCAATTAATGATGGATTATTTTGCTCGATTTGGAGGAGTACGAGACTATCTTCGCGCGGTTGTAGAACAGGCTAAAAAAGATCACTTCACTGAAACAATTTTTGGGCGCCGAAGACCATTCCCAGATCTAGCTAGTCCTAATCGTGTGCTGCGAGAAAACTCTGAAAGAGCAGCTTTAAATGCTCCGATTCAAGGCAGTGCTGCTGACATTATAAAAATTGCTATGGTGCGTATCGAAGAGCAACTTAGAAATAAAGATATGAAATCAAAGATGCTACTTCAGATCCATGATGAGCTGATGTTTGAAGTTGCTTTTGGAGAGTGGGAGGCTCTCGAAAAAATAGTGTCTGAAACAATGTCATCTGCTGCCACTCTTAATGTCCCTTTAGAGGTTCAAATAGGACGTGGTGAAAATTGGAACTTGGCTGCACACTGATTTGACCTAAGGCGAATTTAGTCGATAAACTAGAGTGTCACTTTTGTGACAGAATAATCTTGCCCGCCGCACGCGCACATATTATTTATCTGGGATAAATTCAGTGTAATCGTGCCTGAACCAAAACTCATATCGGAGTATATTTACATGACAATTCAAACGGCCGCTACTGCTACTAAACAGGTCGCAATTAACGACATCGGATCTGCTGACGACTTTCTAGCTGCGGTCGAACAAACTATGAAATTCTTTAACGATGGTGACCTGCTCGAAGGTACCGTTGTAAAGATTGACCGTGACGAGGTGCTCCTCGATGTCGGATATAAAACTGAGGGCGTAATTCCCTCTCGCGAACTTTCGATCAAACATGATGTTGACCCAGACGAAGTCGTTAAAGTGGGAGACAGCGTTGAAGCTCTTGTTCTTCAGAAAGAAGACAAAGAAGGCCGCCTTATCCTTTCCAAGAAGCGCGCTCAGTATGAACGCGCCTGGGGTGATGTTGAAAAGATTAAAGAAGAAGACGGTGTAGTCACAGGAAGCGTCATCGAGGTTGTTAAGGGTGGCCTAATCGTTGACATCGGTCTGCGTGGATTCTTACCTGCATCTTTGATTGAGCTTCGCCGTGTGCGCGATCTCACTCCTTACTTAGGGCAGGAGATCGAAGCAAAGATTCTTGAACTCGATAAGAACCGTAACAACGTGGTGCTTTCACGTCGTGCTCTTTTGGAGCAGACCCAGTCAGAGAGCCGTTCTACCTTCTTGGCGAATCTCGCTCCTGGACAAATACGCAAGGGCGTCATTTCATCAATCGTTAACTTCGGCGCATTCGTTGACTTGGGCGGCGTTGACGGTCTAGTCCATGTTTCAGAGCTCAGTTGGAAACACATCGACCACGCGTCAGAGGTTGTTGAAGTTGGTCAGGAAGTCACAGTCGAGGTTCTCTCAATTGAGATGGATCGCGAGCGTGTGTCACTCTCCTTGAAAGCAACACAAGAAGATCCGTGGCAGGTGTTTGCTCGCACTCACGCGATCGGACAGATTGCGCCAGGTAAAGTTACCAAGCTCGTTCCTTTCGGCGCATTTGTACGCGTAGCCGATGGTATTGAGGGTCTTGTGCACATCTCAGAACTATCTGGACAGCATGTTGAACTTGCTGAGCAGGTTGTTTCTGTCGGAGACGAATGCTTCGTGAAGATAATAGATATCGATCTAGAACGTCGTCGCATTTCGCTCAGCCTCAAGCAGGCCAACGAAGGTGTAGATCCAGAAGGCACTGAGTTTGATCCTGCTCTTTACGGTATGGCTACCGAATATGATGAGCACGGTGAATATAAATACCCAGAAGGCTTCGATCCTGAAACTCAGGAATGGAAAGATGGATACGAAACCGAGCGTGAAAAATGGGAACAAGAATACGCTGCAGCTCAGGAACGCTGGGAATCTCACAAGAAACAGGTTGCTGAAGCGATTAAAGCTGAAGCTGAGGCTCCGCTAACTGCTGAGACTCCAGCGACTACTAGTGATTCAAGTTTTTCAGACTCTTCAGGCACATTAGCTGATGACGAGGCGCTTGCTGCCCTTAAATCACAGCTCGAAGGTAACTAACTAGCTACTTTCAAAAAGCCCGGCTCGCTCTTTGCGAAGCCGGGCTTTTTTAATGCGTCGAATCAAAAATACAAGAAATAGTGCTACTAAAAATAAAGCAACAATAGGAGCGATGATCGCAAAGAATGTTAAAAATACTGCTCCAGCGTCTTCTATGGTGCTAGCCACGGGAGCTCCTGTACCACCGGTTAGTGTGTTGAGCAAAGGCCTGCTAATCACTTTAATAATATGAGGAATCAAAGCAATTACCACGCCCAGCACAATCGGCACCCAAGCTTTGCTGGAAAACAAAGTTGCTGGATCTTGAACAGCGACAGTCTCAGATCCTATCCCGGCAGCAAAAACTAATCCACCGGATGCGGGTCTTATTACAGTTTGCAAAACATCATTTAATGAATCTATTAGTGGAATTTTGTCAACAAATAATTCAATAATCAGCAATATAACGAGAATTACCAGCATCGGGCTGCTGGTAAGCCAAGACCATCCGTCGGGCAGGTTAATAAGGTTTGAAAACTTTGCTAAAAGTCCCAAGCCTAGAAGAGGAATATAGGCATTTAAACCAGCCGCAGTAGCTAACACTAATCCTGTGATAATTTCCACGATCGGATACTCAGTTCTATAAAAATACGGTTTATAAATAATAAATTCATGTAAACGCTAACATGCGATTATGCTTTAAGTATGAAAATGATTGCCTTAACAGGTGGGATTGCTTCTGGAAAATCTACAATTGCTAAAAGACTTGACGAGCTGGGTGCACATGTAATCGATGCAGACAATTTGGCTAGAGACGCTGTTAAACCCGGTAGCAAAGGTCTCAATGAAATAATAAAAGAGTTTGGGCGAGAAATACTTTTAGAGAACGGCGAACTAAACCGAAACTCTTTGGCAGAATTAGTTTTTGCTGATGGTGTGGCTCTTTCCAAACTCAACTCAATCGTTCATCCTGAAGTGCACAAGCTTTTTTCTAAAAAGGTTTCAGAAATAACACAGTCCAATCGCAATGCAGTAATCGTTTATGATGTTCCCCTCCTGGCTGAACACGACAGTAAGAGTGAGTGGGACCATGTTGTCGTGGCAAGCGCTCCTGAAGAGACCAGAATCAATCGGCTTGTCGAGTTGAGAGGTTTCAAAGTGGAAGAAGCTAGAGCACGAATTTTAAATCAAGCTGATGAAAAAGAACGCATAGCTATTGCAGACACAGTTATTGATACAAGTAAGTCAATGTCTGAAACGATAAAACAAACCGATGCTTTTTGGAAAAGCCTAGTAGCTTCCAATCCCAAACTCGGTAAATAACCAATTTAATTTGAACTGAGCGACAGTGGCTATCACTATGATATTGAGCAGAATGATGACCCAAGCCCACTGATGGATGGCTAAGCCTAGCGACCGGAATTTATCTGAAAAGCCAAGCTGGCCGTTGGCTAGAAGCCTTGACGAAGATCCCCACCAAAGTGGAATCATGGCCAACCACACGACCATGCACCAAGGACACAGCGTGTTTAGAGCAAAAATGCTTTGATAAGACAGCCAAGTTATAAATATGTAGCCGAATGCTAGACCCAATACATACAGTCGCCAAAACCAAGGCTTAAAGTTTGCACCTGCTAGAACAGAAAAACCAATAATTATTGGTGCAACAAAAGCAGAAACTCCGATAATTGTGTTAGAAAAACCTAACACTGAGCCCTGCCAAGAACCCATATTTGGGCCGCATGTTACAAGGACTGAAACATTACAGTTTGGTGTGTAGTCAGGTTCAATTAATGATTTTAAATATTCGGTTAATAGCTCAAACGATGCGAACCAGCCGATTAAACCTAATAGAATTGAGATAACCCCAAAAACTATAAAATTTTTGTTTTTACTGTTAGATTTGCTGACTTCTGTAAATGTCATGGTTCAACCTTATGTAATTTTAGGTGCATAAAAGGTGTGAATGTCGGGTAAATGATGCTCGGCATGCAATAATAGGCTTAGCGAAATAAAATTTCGTAGAGTTTTCTAAACACGATGAGTTAAGTCTCGGGTTTAGCGGGTAACGCCCAGTGATCTAAATTCACAAAAAAGATTTATCGGAATTCTTCCGGAACAGATTTCCACACATTACAAATGCGTGGGTTTAAGGAGTGCACCAGCAATGGTGATAAATAAAATTGAAGAAAAAGCTCGGGAACAATTTTTTGCTGCGCATAAGATGGTGTTCATTGCACCAGATGTTCCTCCAGTGCTACCTAGGACCAGACGAAACGATTCCCAAGTAAATGATTTTGTCGAAGAGGGAATCGATGATGAAGGATCCCCGAGGAGACGCCAGCGGCGCACGACCGCACCAAAACAGCCCCAACCCAATGGAGATACAGAAAAGCCGCAGAAGCCTGCTACCCCTATAACAGAACCCCAAAAGCTGAAAGGATCTACTCGCCTAGAGGCTAAAAAGCAAAGACGTAGAGAAGGTCGAGATGCGGGGCGCAGACGTGTCGTAATAACTGAATCTGAATTTCTTGCAAGACGAGAAGCTGTAGATCGTTCAATGATCGTGCGAACTTTTCAAGACAAGATACAAATTGGGGTGCTTGAGGATAATGTTTTGGTTGAGCATTATGTAGCAAGAGCCAAAGAAGAGTCTTTAATAGGGAATGTTTATTTAGGTAAAGTTCAAAATGTTCTTCCGAGCATGGAGGCTGCCTTTGTCGATATAGGGAAGGGTAGGAATGCCGTTCTATATTCGGGCGAAGTGGACTGGAGTGAGTTTGAAGGAACGAACCAAAGCCGCAAAATCGAGAGTGCACTTAAACCAGGCGATAAAGTTCTTGTACAGGTAACCAAAGACCCGGTTGGTCATAAAGGTGCCAGGCTGACCAGTCAAATTTCTCTGCCAGGGCGTTTTCTTGTTTATGTTCCTGGCGGTTCAATGAATGGGATTTCTCGTAAATTACCTGACACCGAGCGCGCAAGGTTAAAGAAGATTTTAAAAGATGTACTACCAGATGGCGTTGGTGTTATCGTTCGCACAGCAGCTGAAGGTGCTAGTGAAGAACATCTTAAGCTAGATGTAAAAAGACTGACTAAGCAGTGGGCAGCTATCAAAAGCAGTTCAGAAAAAGATCAGGCACCCGCTCTTTTGCATTCAGAGTCAGACATGCTCATTAAAATCGTTCGCGACGTTTTTAATGAAGACTTCGCTCGTATGGTGGTTTCAGGCAAAGAGACACATAAAACAATCGAACACTACCTGTTGCAGGTAGCACCTGAACTTACTGAACGGATTGCATTGGCAGATGTCAATGTTGATGTGTTTCAGGAATATCGCATCACTGAGCAGATAGCTAAAGCACTTGATCGAAAGGTTTGGTTGCCCTCAGGCGGATCATTGGTTATAGATCGAACTGAGGCTATGACAGTAGTAGACGTTAATACAGGAAAGTTCGTTGGCTCTGGTGGAAACCTTGAAGAAACTGTAACAAAAAATAACCTTGAAGCTGCTGAAGAGATTGTGCGACAACTTCGATTACGAGATATCGGTGGAATTATTGTTGTCGACTTTATCGATATGGTTCTCGAATCTAACCGTGATCTAGTTTTGAGGCGAATGATTGAGTGCCTGAGTAGAGATAGAACCAAACATCAAGTTGCAGAAGTGACTTCACTCGGATTAGTCCAAATGACAAGAAAGAAACTTGGACTAGGGCTACTAGAGTCGTTCAGCGACCCTTGTGAAGTATGTGCCGGCCGTGGTGTTATCGTGCAACACGATCCAGTGTCGCACGACACAAACGCTTCTAAAAACAGCAAACGGAAACCAACTCAGCCAAGTGCTCCAGTTGCGCAACAACCCCATGCTATAACTGATGGCGCTAAAAACATGATTGCCAAGATAGCAGCTTCTACTATCCAGGGAGCTAGCGTTGTAGAGCCCGAACTCAGCGGTAATGAAACATTGCCAACAAAGGCCAACACAGCAGATCGCAAGACTGCACCGCGCGAAACTACCGCACAGCATGATATTAAGCAGAATGAAACAGTACAGGGTGATGATAAGCCTGTTGATGCTAAGCAGAGCCAAGATAAGCCTGTTGATGATAAGCCTGCTCAAACTGCAAAAAGTAAAGTTCCAGAAAGTGATGCCAAACCAGAAGACATATTGAGCTCACTTTTAGATGCACTACCAGAGCCTCCCGAAGTTGGAGAAAGTCGCTTGCGTTCGAGACGAGTTACTAGAATGCAACAGAGATCAGAATCGGGCAACATCATAATTAAGACCGAAGATAATCGACACGCTGATGAATCACGCTTGACCGATGACCCTAAAGTGTCATAATATAGATTGTTGGCGTAGCCGTGGGTGGTTGCGGGATATTAGCCATCAGGGCTTTAATAAATTTTCAAACAGCTGAACCAGTTCAGGTGTTTATAACTCTCAGAGAAAAAGGTAGACAAGTGGTTTACGCAGTAGTGCGCGCCGGTGGACGGCAAGAAAAGGTTGAAGTAGGTTCAATCATTACTGTCAATCGAGTTGAAGGTGACGCCAAAGGCAACTTAGAGCTTCCCGCTGTGCTTCTCGTTGATGGAGACGCAGTAACAACAGACTCAAGCAAGCTAGCAAAAGTTAAGGTTACTGCTGAAGTGGTAGAAGATCTTCGCGGTCCAAAAATTATTATTCAACGCTATAAAAACAAAACTGGTTACAAGGCACGCCAGGGCCACAGGCAAGAACTAACTCGCCTAAAAATCACTGGTATTAAGTAACCAACTCAAATATTTTAATTTAGGAGGCCCATAATGGCATCAAAGAAGGGCGTAAGCTCAACCCGCAACGGGCGCGACTCAAACGCGCAGCGCCTAGGTGTTAAACGTTTCGGAGGCCAGGAAGTCAACGCGGGCGAGATTCTCGTTCGCCAACGCGGCACACGCATACATCCCGGAGCAAACGTAGGTCGTGGCAGTGATGACACGCTTTTTGCATTGGCTGCAGGTTCAGTTGAATTTGGAGACCGTCAGGGCCGTAAAATCGTAAACGTTGTTCAAGTAGCGTAACCAAAATTCTAAAGCAATTGGCGGGCTTCGGCTCGCCTTTTGTTGTCTAGGGAGTTATTTTGTCAGCTTTTGTCGATCATGCAACACTTTTCCTCAGCGCAGGAAATGGGGGAGATGGCTGTGTCTCTGTGCGTCGTGAAAAGTTTAAACCCCTCGGCGGTCCAGATGGTGGTAATGGAGGCGATGGGGGGTCAGTGATCTTAATCGCTGATCCACAAACTTCCACTCTCCTGGAGTATCAGAGAAGGCCACACAGAAAAGCTACTAATGGTGGGCCAGGGGCTGGTGATCTTCGGGAAGGTAGCAAAGGCGAAGATCTAATCATTCCAGTTCCGGTCGGAACAGTATTAAAAAGTGAGTCAGATGAGATCCTTGCTGATCTGGAGTTTGCTAATGATACTTTTATTGCTGCTAAAGGTGGATTGGGAGGTTTAGGTAATGCCGGTTTAGCAAGCGCAAAACGTAAGGCTCCAGGTTTCGCGCTCCTAGGCACACTTGGTGATGAATTAACCCTACGTTTAGAGCTGAAGACCATCGCTGATGTGGCCTTAGTGGGTTTCCCATCCGCAGGTAAATCCAGCCTTATAGCAGCTATAAGTGCCGCTAAACCGAAAATTGCTGACTACCCCTTTACAACACTTCGACCCAACCTTGGCGTGGTAGAAGTGCAGGATTACAGATACGTGGTGGCTGACGTTCCAGGACTGATTGAGGGTGCCAGCGAAGGAAAAGGGCTCGGTTTAGAGTTTTTACGTCATGTCGAAAGATGTAGCGTGCTGCTTCACGTCATTGACTGTGCAACCATTGAGCCTGATCGGGATCCACTCTCAGACCTTGAGGTTATTCTACGTGAGCTTGAGGCTTATCAGGTAGCAGACGAGTACCTGCCTCTCTTAGAAAGACCACAATTAATAGCCCTGAACAAAATTGATGTTCCAGAAGCTCGTGAACTAGCTGATTTTATAAAGCCAGAGCTCGAAGAACTGGGTTATAAAGTTTTTGAGGTCTCTGCTGCAACAAGGGAGGGCCTACGAGATTTAACCATCGAACTTGGCGTATTGGTCGAAAAGCATAGAACGCAGAACTTTGCTGAGGCAGAAGTTCAGCCTGTAATTAAACTAAAAGGGCCTGCTTCAAAAAGAGATGGTTTTGTTATTAAACGCGAAGGCGGTAGCTACGGACCCATTTATAGGATCCTTGGCGTTAAACCTGAACGGTGGGTAGAGCAAACTGATTTCTCAAATGATGAAGCTGTTGGCTATTTAGCAGACAGACTGCAAAAAATCGGTATAGATTCAGCGCTTACAAAAGCTGGCGCCGAAGCAGGAGCCACAGTTGTGATTGGCCCTGGGTCAGGGGTCGTATTCGACTGGGAGCCTACACTCACAAGCGCTGCAGAGGTGCAAGTTGGTTCACGTGGAAGTGACCCTCGCATTGACCCACATGAACGCCGCACAACAGCTGAAAGACGCGCCGAATACCAAGAGCGTATGGACGCTAAGACGCTAGCTCGAGAAGAATTAGAAAGCGAGCGAGAGGCCGGTTTGTGGAGCGGTGATGAACAGATCTGACGCAATCTTTAATTCACAAAGAATAGTCGTAAAAGTTGGATCTTCATCAGTAAGCGGTGAAAACGCTTCTCAAATTCCAAAACTAGTTCATTGTTTAGCAAGGCTCATGCAGTCGGACTGTGAAGTAGTTTTAGTGTCTAGTGGCGCAATCTCCACCGGAGTCCCTTTTTTGCAGATAGAAGAACGACCAGATGACCTAGCAACGCAACAGGCGGCCGCTGCAGTTGGGCAAAATATACTTGTAAACCGATATCAACGCGCACTAAGCGATTTTAATATTATCGCTGGCCAAGTACTCTTAACCGCTAATGATATTGATAATGCTACCCATAGAGGAAACGCCAAACGAGCAATAGATAGACTGCTCGAACTTCAGATAATTCCCATCATTAATGAAAACGACACGGTCGCCACACACGAGATTAGGTTCGGCGACAACGACCGGCTTGCATCTTTAGTGAGTAGGTTAATAGAGGCTGACCTGGTGATTCTTCTTTCTGATGTTGATGCCTTATATACGGCACCGCCAAAAGAAGAAGGCGCTAAAAGAATCGCTGAGGTGGAGTATGGAGATGACCTTTCAAACGTAAGGATAGGCGGCGCTCAATCGGGATGGGGCACAGGTGGCGCTCTTACCAAAGTTGCTGCCGCCAAACTCGCGACTGAGGCCGGCGCTAATGTGTTGCTGACCGCAACAGAGCTATTTCAAGAGGTGCTAGACGGGGAAGACCACGGAACCTGGTTTAAAGCCGCAGCGCTCTAAGATTCACCAGTACTCTGGTGTTCAGCAGTACTCTAGTGTTCAACAGCTCTCTAAAATTGAACAGTGCTCTAAGATTGAAATATGAGTACACAAAACATTTTTACTGAACGTTTAAAATTAGCTAAAGAATCAGCTAGAAGACTTGCTAATGCGACCACCACTGAGAAAAATAATGCATTGGAAGCTATCGCAAACGCTTTAGAGTCTGCTTCAGCAGAGATAATAGCTGCAAACGCGAGTGATCTTGATCGAGGTAAACAGTCTGGTTTATCAGAAGGCTTGCTCGATCGTTTGCTCCTTGATGAGCCAAGAGTCTTTGGTCTTGCTAAGGCTGTTAGAGACGTTGTTGCTTTACCTGATCCGGTGGGCGAAGTGGTCAGAGGAAGCACCCTTTCTAGTGGTATCAAACTTTCACAGGTACGAGTACCTTTTGGATTGCTCGGTGCTATATATGAGGCGAGACCAAATGTTACTGCAGATATAGCAGCTATTGCGTTAAAGAGCGGAAATGGAGCTGTTTTAAGGGGTGGAAGCGCTGCAGAAAACACTAATGAGGTTTTAGTTAAAGTAATCCAAGAAGCTGTTTCTGCTAGCGGTCTACCAGGTGATGCATTCCAGACTGTAGATGATTTTGGGCGGGAGGGTGCGAACATGTTGATGCGTGCCCGCGGTCTAGTTGACGTTTTAATCCCGAGAGGAAGCGCTCAACTGATAGCTACTGTAGTTGAAAACTCCACTGTGCCAGTTATTGAGACTGGCGCTGGAGTCGTTCATGTGTTCGTAGACTCTTCGGCAGAGAAAAAAATGGCTCTTGATATTGTGGTGAACTCAAAAACACACCGACCAAGCGTGTGCAATGCGGCCGAAACACTTCTGGTGCATAAAGACATAGCTGATGCTCTATTGCCAGACCTGCTAGATGCTTTAAGAAATGCAGATGTGCAACTTTTTGGAGATGAATCGGTTATAAGCATTATGCCTGAAACAAAACCTGTAACGACGGACCAGTGGGACACTGAACATTTAGCTCTTATAATGGGCGTCAGAGTTGTCGATTCCTTCGATGAAGCTCTAGATCACATCCGTGAGCACTCAACAGGTCACACAGATGCAATAGTTACCTCAAACTTCTTTAGCGCGGAACGCTTCTTAAATGAAGTTGATTCAGCAGTAGTAATGGTAAACACATCTACACGGTTCACCGATGGTGGAGAATTTGGATTTGGAGCTGAAGTGGGTATTTCTACACAAAAGCTACACGCGAGAGGTCCGATGGGACTTGCAGAGATGACAAGCACCAAATGGCTAGTACAAGGCACAGGTCAAATTCGTAAATAGTCTTTAAATTAAGCATTTATCAACTCCGAGAGATACAATACTGATAAGACGCCTTTAAAAATAGGGAGAAAAGATACATGTCGATTTACACCTCAATAGCTGCAGCCAGTGAAGGTGCTCAAGTAGTAAATGAATTACCATTTCCTGCTCCAGTTTTTGGTGCGATAACACTCGTGATTTTTATTGTTATGGGTCTAGTCACCTTCAGCTTCAGAGATGTAGCAAACCGTCACTCAGAAAAGGCTGAGGCATACGCGCGTGAGCACGGCGCAAGCAACGAGTAAAGAAACAAAAACCCCTTCACCGCGCCGCATCGGTGTGATGGGTGGAACTTTTGATCCAATTCATCACGGTCACTTAGTTGCAGCGAGTGAAGTAGCATCAAGCTTTGAGCTTGATGAGGTCGTTTTTGTTCCTACCGGATTCCCCTGGCAAAAAGATAGAGTCACCGAGGGTGAACATCGTTATTTAATGACGGTAATTGCTACGGCATCCAACCCTAGCTTCAGAGTTAGCAGAGTAGACCTTGATCGTTCAGGTCCCACTTACACGGTTGATACTCTGAGGGAGCTTCAAAAGATATACAGCTCAGACAAACTGTTTTTTATATCTGGAGCTGATGCTATTGAACAAATTGTTAGTTGGAAAGATGTTTCAGAGCTTTGGTCGCTAGCACACTTTATAGCAGTGACTAGACCGGGACACGAGCTTTCGCTTTCAGAAATACCTGATGAGCACGTAAGCTTATTAGAAATTCCTGCTTTAGCGATTTCGTCAACCGATTGTAGAAACCGGGTGCGTAACGGTTACCCCGTTTGGTACCTTGTTCCTGATGGAGTTGTAAGATACATCGCAAAGCATGATTTATATCAGACAGGGAAGACTGAATGGACATGAACGAAGATGCTGAGCCTAGAAGGCTTACCAGACGTGAACTTCGCGAAAAATGGTTGGCAGAACAATCTGCTGAGGAGAACTCCAGCCAGGAGAGCAGCGACTCCTCTGAAGATGTTCCCGATCTTTCATATCTCGAAAAGGCTCAAGAAACTGACGCAGAGATTTGGGATGAGCCAGCAGAAGACACTCAGGTAAAACTGCGCAGACGCAGGCAACCTTCTGCAGAAGTAGACGGAGAGCAAACTCAGAACATAGATGATCCTGCACCCACGCAACCTTTTTCTGTCGATGATCTGCAAGCATTACAAGCAGAGAGACAATCTTTAGAACAAGATCTCACAGCTGCTTCTGCCACCGAAGCTGATTTGGGGCAAAAACAGCTTAGCGAAGATCAGTCCGAGCCTGAATCGACTTTGCAAACTGAAAAGGCCGAAGAGTACAGCTTTCCTGACATTCAGCCTCTCGATGAGGAACGGTCAGTTTTTGATGAGGAAAGCGACCGGGCATCTGTATCCTCTTCTGACACGTTAGAAACTACCGAAGACGACTCTTACAACTTTGAAGATGTTCTTGAAAGAGCCATAGCAGACGAAAACACTTCTGTGCATAACAGTACAGCAGCCTTAATACTTCCTTCTTTTCCCGACACTGATCTTTCAGGGCCTATCGGGGCAACCGGAGAGTTGTTTATAACGGGATCATTCGAACTTCCAAAGTCTCTCAGTGAGACTGGTGGTCATTCGAACTTCATAGATAGTTTTGCAGACTCTGACCAAGAGACTGATGTGCAGAAAGAGTCATCTACAAGTTCAACAGATGAAAATGCATCACTCGATATTTTCGCTGACCTTGAAACAACCGAATTTGATGTGACCCCCAAATCTGCACGCAAAGCCATCAGCGCCAAGAACGAAGATAGTAATGATCCGACAACTCCAATAACAAAAAGAGATGGCAAAAAACCACTTATATTTGGACTTGTTGGTGGAGGACTAATTTTGGTTATTGTTGCTGGTGGAATTCTTTTATTTAATTCTGGATTGTTCGGGTAATAAAACTTGCAAATAAGCGATAAAACACAACAGATTCTTGAAATTGCTGTTAGTCAAGCAGAGGCAAAGCAAGCAACAAATTTAATTGCATTAGACGTCTCAGAAAGGTTCGGATTCGCTGATGTCTTTTTGATTGCGAGTGGGGAAGTTGAACGAAATGTGCAAGCAATTTCTGACGCAATTGAAGACGGCTTAAACTCAATTGGAGTAAAAACATTAAGGCGTGAAGGAAGAGAAGCAGGGCGTTGGATCCTGCTAGATTTCGGCGACCTTATAGTTCACCTTTTTCACGAGGAAGATCGTGAGCACTACGATCTTGAAAGGCTCTGGAGAGACTGCGACGAGATTCAGTTAAAACTTGAAGATGCCAGTTTGCCAGAAGACGAGAAAGTTCGATAGGCTTAATGAGTTGTCGGGGGAGCATTCCTCCGACTTCAAACGGGTCTGTGGCGCAGTTGGTAGCGCACCTGCATGGCATGCAGGGGGTCAGGGGTTCGAATCCCCTCAGATCCACTCGTGAATCTGAGTTCGGGATTCGACACGAAACCTGACGAATGCGATGCATTCGTCCTTGAAGATTCCGTGCCCCTCAGATCCACCATCGTGCTTTTGCGCGAACTTGTGAAACGGGTAAGAAGCCTTTCCGGAAGCGCGTAATCCTTCGCCTGGCCGATTTTAGGGCCCGGGATTTCCGACGATTCGTGTTATCGGGTGCGCCGCGACAGAAACGCTACGGCTACCGCAATGACGAGGGATGCGGCGGCTCCGAACCACACCACATGGTTCCAGCCCTCATTGATGTTTCCGGTCGCAGCGATCATGCTGACGATGCTCATGCCGACTGCGGCGCCGATGTACCTTGCGGTGTTGATCGCTGCGGTGCCAGTAGCCGCGTCTTTGGCAGGTACGGTCGCTACTGACTGTCGGGCGAGGCCGGCATTTGAGAGCGCAGTTGCAAGGCCCGTCAGTATGAGTCCGATGATGAGAGAGGTGAGGCTGCTTGCGGTACCCGCGCCCAGCATCAGAAGCATCGTTAAGGCCGCGCCTGTCAATCCGATGACA
>DATJCC010000142.1:0-8280 GCA_035514995.1 Microbacteriaceae bacterium | reverse complement strand
TCTGCTTCTGCTAGTGCTGATGGGGCCGCACTGTCTGCGACTGGCGCTTCAATACCTACCTGGTTAATCACTGTACTGTTGCTGTCAATTGCAACAGGAGGGGCGTTGATGGCAAGAACACATTTGCGTAGTAGGAAGCTTGAACGGTTAGAAAGTAAATTCTAATTTTTAGTTTGGAACCGGGCCATGTGATAAATAATTGGTCCGGTTCCAAGTTTCAAATCACTAGACAACTATTACCAACTATTAATTAGTCTTAAAGCCAAGCAAACTATGAAGGTCTGACTCACAAGAACATGACTGAAAAACGCTTCAAAAGAAGAAAGCCGTTGGTCCGCATAGCGATGACCCTGGCGGCAGTTTTTACAGCATGGCACATCTTTGCTTCGTTTTTGTGGATTGCACCATACTCACCGCTGCGAGAAGTAGTCCCTGGGAATATGCTTTCAAGCTATATGATTCCAATGTTTGGGCAGTCTTGGAGTGTTTTCGCACCAGAGCCTATTAATGGGGACTATAAATTTAAAGTTAGAGCAATTATCGACTCTGCTGGTGAAACCGTTACCACAGAATGGATTGACGCTACTGAAGTGGAAATCTCAATGATCCAATACAAATTGTTCACTCCTAGGGCCGGGATACAAAGCTCTGAAGTGTCTAGTCAGGTAAAAGGTGCTTTTGACAAACTTACTGACGACCACAAAGTTATCGCTGGGCTCAATTACTTCAAGGATGATTGGTCTAACCGACTAGAAGAGAAAATGAAATCATACGGCTCACCAAAACTTGTTGACGAATATATAGAGAAAGAACAACAAGCATTAGCGTATGCGACACAGGTAGCATACGCTATGTGGGGAGAAAAAAACGTTATCCAAGTGCAATTTCAGGCTAGCCGCCAAAATGTAATACCTTTCGCCAAACGACATGACCCTGAGGCAGAGCGGCCGAATGTCAAAATTGCAGAAACTGGTTGGCGTGGCCCCATAGTGCGTGACGGTCAAAATAATAAAAACTTTGAAAAAATCTTTATTAGACAATATAAAAAAGTTCATCCGAGCACGCAATGAATCCTCAAGCAACCAACAGGCAGGCAAAAAAACAACAGCCCAATTCAAGCCCGCCGCAAGCAAAGTTCACTTTAGCGAGCTTTGTATCTTTTATTTGGCTACTCATCAAACATGTAACTAAGGTGATTTGGGATACAACACTCAGAGGAATCAAGTTTATCGAAGACTGGCTTTTGGATTCCAAAAAAGCCCTTTACGGTATCGCTGTAACCAGGATATTGCTTGGGATAACCGCATTTGGGTTATTGCTCACTAACTATCGCACCAGGCTTTATAGTTTTGGGTCAGGTTCTGTGTGGAATGGCGAAGTTCTTGAGCCTAAAAGTGATTTCCCACAAATCTGGTTATTTAGCCCGTTTCACAGCGCGATAACAAATGATTTCGTTTATACAGTCCTATACCTCTTGCTAATGGGACTTTCAGTGCTGGTGGTGCTTGGTTGGCGCACAAAAATTGTTCTCCCAGTATTCTGGGTGATGTGGGTTTCATTCATTGAAGCCAACGACATGCTTGGGGACCAGGGCGACAATATGTTCCGTATCGCTGTGCTGATCATGTTCTTTACAGATACTTCAGCACGGTGGTCATTCGACGCGAAGCGTCGAATGGTGACACCAGCAAAAAAACCTAGCGAAACACGCGAACAAGTTAGCAACCTGCTTCATAACCTCGGAATAGTTGCTCTTATTGCACAGGTGTCATTCGTATACATGTCTGGAGCGTTATACAAAGCAGGTGGAGCTCCATGGTCAGAAGGATATGCAGTTTATAACCCTCTACAAACGCTACGTTTTGGAACTTGGCCCGTCTTGTCTGACTTTTTCACAGACTGGGGACCAATGGTGACAATTTTAAGCTGGGGTTCGATCATATTGCAAATGGGTTTTGCATTCATGCTGCTGAGCCGACCAACCCGCGTTATTGCTCTTGCAGGCATCCTTAGCTTCCACATCGGGATTGGCGTATTAATGGGCTTACCCTGGTTTTCTCTGTCAATGATTGCTGTGGATTCTATTTTTATACGAGATCGTACATGGAAATCTATGCAAGACCGAATATCTTCTCTTGCTAGTCAATCCAAAAACTCTGCAACTTTAAAGAGTTAAGTATTAAGTCACTATCTCTATCTAATGCTTAAGTAAGCAAATAGGTGAGTAAGTAGAGCAGACGTGATCTAGTACATGTTCTAGGCACCTGATAGTATGGCGAATACAGTTGAATATTGGCCAATACGCAGTGGCGGGAGAGTCTAGCTTTAAGAAGCTGGCGCCGTAGGAGCAACTCCTCCCCGAGAATCTCTCAGGCAAAAGTACCGTTAGCGCGTGGCAACTCTGGAAAGTAGCATCAGCAATTTGTGATGCTCACCGACGGTGCAATGGCGGCCACCTGCAAGGGTGTGATCGCCGGAATCTCTCAGGTTCAATACAGTGTGGGGAGGGTCGCTAAGAATCTTTTATGCCCTCCGTACTACTGCCGAAAGGCAAAGGAACACTGATGATAAACCCCCACTCAACTACTGCACCACTCACTACTAATTTTGCCGACCGTCATATTGGAGTAGCATCCCCTGCAACTCGAGCTCATATGCTTAAAACTCTTGGCTATGAGAGTCTTGCAGAACTGGTTGATACAGCTGTTCCCGAAGCTATCCGCACCAAAAAGCCTCTGGATTTGCCTCCCGCATTCTCTGAAGAGGGAGTGCTTGGACATTTGCGAGGTTTAGCGGCTAAAAACAAAGTCATGACCCAGATGATTGGGCAGGGTTTTTACGGAACGTATACGCCACCCGTTATTCGCAGAAATATTCTTGAAAGCCCAGCCTGGTACACGGCGTACACTCCGTATCAGCCAGAAATATCACAGGGACGACTCGAAGCGCTACTCAACTTTCAGACTATGGTGGGGGATCTCACGGGGCTTCCCATCGCCAACGCATCAATGCTTGATGAATCATCGGCAACAGCAGAAGCAGTTTTGTTGATGCGTCGAGCCAATAAAACTAAAGCAGACGCCAAAACTGTGCTAGATAGCAATATTTTTCCGCAAACGATTGCTGTTGTTAAGGGCCGCGCAGAAGCTCTAGGGTTCGAGATTGAAGTAACAGACCTTTCACAAGGGCTTCCAGACGGTGAAATCTCAGGTATTGTCTTGCAACAACCGGGCAACAATGGTGCGGTTGTTAACCACTCAGAGATTATTGCAGAAGCTAAAGAGCGCGGCGCGATGATCACAGTAGTCGCAGACCTCTTAGCTTTAACGCTAATTACCTCACCCGGCGAGCAGGGTGCTGACGTCGCTGTTGGAAACACACAACGTTTTGGAGTTCCACTGTTTTTTGGCGGCCCGCACGCAGCCTATCTTTCAGTGCGTGCAGGTCTTGAACGCAATCTGCCAGGGCGGCTAGTTGGTGTTTCAAAAGATTCAGCCGGAGCAGTTGCATACCGGCTTGCTTTACAAACTCGTGAACAGCACATTCGCCGCGAAAAAGCTACAAGCAACATTTGCACAGCACAGGCCCTCCTCGCGATAACCGCTTCAATGTATGCTGTGTATCACGGACCGCGAGGTCTCAAAGCTATCGCTGAACGCACGCACGCTCACGCACGCACACTTGCAGAGTCTCTCAAAGCAGCGGGTTTTAAGTTGCAATCAGATTCTTTTTTCGACACCATTTTTGTTGAAACACCAGGTAAAGCTGACCAGTTTGTGCTTAACGCAGCCGGTCAAGGCATCAATATTCGTCGCGTTAACGCCGACACCGTTGGAATTTCAACAGACGAAACAACAAGCGAAGAAACAATTCAAACCCTTGCACGACTGTTTGGAGCAGAACCTGTAAAGCCGTTACATCAAGGCGATTACGGTTTCGATGAGAGTATGCTTCGCACAAGCGATTTTATGACCCATCAGATTTTCAACACGATGCGTTCAGAAACACAGATGTTGCGTTACATGCGACGCCTGGCAGACCGTGATCTTGCCCTTGACCGCACCATGATTCCACTCGGATCATGCACTATGAAGCTTAACTCGACAGCAGAGATGGAGTCGATTTCGTGGCCGGAGTTTGCGGGGATCCACCCGTATGTGCCTGCGGAACAGAGTGAGGGTTGGCGCGAATTAATCGCAGATTTAGAGTCAAAACTTGTTGAGATAACCGGCTATGCGGCTGTGTCGTTACAACCGAACTCTGGTGCGCAAGGAGAGTATGCGGGGCTGCTTGCTATTCGCCGCTACCATCTCGCCAATGGCGACACAGATCGAGACCTGTGCTTAATCCCTGCCTCAGCGCACGGCACCAACGCAGCTTCAGCAGTGTTGGCGGGCATGCGCGTAATAGTTGTAAAAAACACTGCCGCAGGAGCTATCGATATGGCAGATCTAGACGCCAAAATTGCAGCCAACCGCGATCAGCTGGCGGCAATCATGATCACCTACCCGTCAACCTACGGCGTTTATGATGCTGATGTGCGTGAGGTTTGTGACAAAGTGCACGCAGCTGGCGGCCAAGTTTATATTGATGGCGCCAACATGAATGCGCTTGTAGGGCTCGCCAAACCGGGGGAGTTCGGCGGTGACGTTTCACATCTAAACCTGCACAAAACTTTTGCCATCCCCCACGGTGGCGGAGGGCCAGGAGTGGGACCAATCGGAGTTGCAGAGCACCTCGTGCCGTATCTACCGGGAGACCCAACCGGCGGCACCTTCAGGGTTGCTGACGGAGTGCCAGTTGTCGCAACGCTTTTTGGTTCGGCAGGAGTTCTACCCATTTCATACGCCTACATCGCTATGATGGGAACTGAAGGGCTAATCCTCGCAACCAAGACAGCTATCTTAAGCGCTAACTATATTGCGACCCGCCTAAAGGACTATTATCCAGTTTTGTTTACTGGAAATAAAGGTTTGGTAGCTCACGAGTGCATCCTCGATTTGCGTGAGCTCACCGCTAAAACAAAGGTAACCGCAGAAGACGTTGCGAAGCGTTTGATTGATTTTGGATTCCACGCCCCAACTCTCGCCTTCCCAGTAGCTGGAACTCTAATGGTTGAACCGACTGAGTCTGAAGATCTAGAAGAAATAGAGCGTTTTATTGAAGCGATGATCACTATTCGTTTAGAAATCGATCAGGTAGCCTCAGGAGAGTTTGATATCGAAGACTCTCCGTTGCGGCTATCACCACACACCGCACAAGTTGTTGTTGATAGTGATTGGGATCGCAAGTATTCACGTGAAAAGGCTGTTTATCCAGTTGAAACGTTGCGGATGGACAAATATTTTGCCCCGGTGGGTCGTATCGACGGCGCGTTCGGTGACCGGAACCTTGTTTGCACATGCCCAGCGCCAGAGGCGTTTGAAAGCTGAAGCCCAAAAAGCTGAAGCTAATAAAAGTTTAGAGCTAGAAAGAAGCATTTTATGACACTCAAAAAAACTCCTCTGCATGAGGCGCACGCACTACTTGGTGCGCATTTCACCGATTTTGGTGGATGGGACATGCCCCTGCGCTACTCCTCCGAACTTGAAGAACACCGTGCTGTGCGCGAAGCTGCCGGCATATTCGATCTTTCGCATATGGGCGAGATTTGGGTTGAAGGCCCAGATGCCGCTAAATATTTAAACAGCACCCTTGCAGGTAATCTCGCGGTTGTCGCCGTTGGACGCGCTAAATATTCACTCCTCTTAAATGAGGCCGGTGGCATAGTTGACGACCTGATCAGTTATCGTCTTGGTGAAGAAAAATATCTTGTCGTACCAAACGCGGGCAATGCCGCAGAAGTGTTCAATATCATGCAAGAACGTGCCGCAAGCTTTGATGTTCAACTGCGTGATGCAACCGCAGACACAGCTTTGATCGCAGTGCAAGGCCCAAAATCGGCTGAGATTCTCGCTGGTCTCATGAGCGAGACAGACCGAAAAGTACTTCAAGAGATGAAATACTACTCGGCAGCTTACGGTGAAGTGGCAGGCCAACGAGTGCTCATAGCAAGAACCGGTTACACCGGCGAAGATGGATTTGAACTCTATTTAGAAAGAGCAAACGTCAACAACCCTGGTGCAAGTAATTCAGGTGTAAACAGTTCAGGTGTACACAATTCAGGTGTACACAGTTCTGGTGCAAATAGTTCTGGTGCAAACAGTTCAGTTGTAACAAATGCTGACACAAACAGTTCAGTTGTAAACGGTTCGGATCCAAATAAACTGTGGAACGCGATTCTCGAAGCTGGATCCGCCACAGGGTTGCTACCCGCTGGTCTCGCTGCGCGCGATTCACTGCGACTCGAAGCGGGGATGCCACTTTATGGCAATGAACTTGGCCCTGGCGTAACCCCGGCCGCTGCCAATCTAGGCCCGGTTGTGTCTTTCAAAAAAGAGGAGCAGTTTGTGGGGCGTGAAGCATTAGAGACCGCGACGGAAACAGCAAAAGTGTTGGTGGGGTTAAAAGGACTTGGACGTAGAGCGGGAAGAAGCGGATACGCAGTCACGGTAGACGGAAAAATGGTTGGTGAAATAACGAGCGGCCTGCCAAGCCCAACCCTTGGCTACCCGGTAGCTTTGGCCTATGTCGATCGTGAGCACGCTGAGGTAGGAACAGCTGTAGACGTTGACCTGCGAGGTAAACCACAACCCTTTGAAATCGTGTCGCTACCTTTCTATAAGCGTGAACTATAAGCGTGAACTATAAGCGTAACTAGAAAAAAGGCTCTAGAAAAATGGCTCAAAAAGATGGCTCTAGAGATACAGTATTACAAAACTGCACTACAGAAATGCGAAGAGATAAACAGTGACGAGCAAATACGTGAACAGAAATACGTTGTGAAGAGACATGCTTGAAGAAAAATGCGTGAAGAAAAATACATGTCGAGAAATAAATAAAAACTTAAAACGATATTAAATGCACAAACGAAATTAAGGAGAACACCATGACTAATCTTCCAGAAAACCTACGCTATTCCGCCGAACACGAATGGATCGACGATGCTGACCCTGTAAACGTAGGCATAACCCAACATGCTGCTGACGCTTTAGGTGATGTGGTTTATGTTGAACTGCCAGAAGTCGGTGCTTCAGTTACCGCAGGTGAAGTTTGTGGTGAGATCGAATCAACAAAATCAGTTTCAGAGCTCTTCTCGCCAGTCACAGGAGAGGTAGTCGCAATCAACGAAGCTGTTGTAGACGAACCCGGTCTGGTAAACGAAGATCCATACGCAAACTGGCTCTTTCAAATCAAAGTTGAATCAGAAGGCCCTCTGCTGACTGCAGCCGAATACGCTGCACAAAACGAGTAACAACAATATGCGTGAGTAACAGACAGGGGGGTGAGCCGTGGCGATAAGCGTATTTGATCTTTTTAAAGTGGGCATCGGGCCATCAAGCTCGCACACAGTAGGGCCCATGCGCGCAGCGTACAGCTTTGCTCACCACCTAGTCTCACGCAACCTTATTGCAGAAGTCACTGCTCTTGAAGTTGACCTTTACGGCTCATTAGCGGCGACCGGGCGTGGCCACGGAACTTTCACTGCAATACTGCTTGGACTTGAAGGTTACGAACCAAACAAAATATTACAGTCAGAGGTTGCTGAAGTTCTAGCCCGGTTTGAAAACGGCTCCCCGCTACTGCTAGCAGATCGAATCACCAAAAGCGCTCTAGTAGCGAAACATCCAGCAACGAGCACTCTAGAAACGAGCACTCTATCGGCCCAAAAAGAAATTGTTTTTGGTGTCGATGATATGGTGCTTCGGCCGTTAACAATACTGCCTCGGCACACAAACGGAATGAAACTGCGCGCACTTGACCGCGCTGGAAACACAATCCTAGACGAAACATACTTCTCTGTCGGCGGTGGATTTATAATCAAAGAGGGCGCTGAAGACGCAGTGCTTGACCGACTTGAAAACGAAATCTCCTCGCACCCGTACCCTTTCACAACGGCAGCAAAACTTTTAGAGCACTGCAACTCAGCAGGCCTGAGCGTCGCAGAAGTCATGCTTGCAAACGAATTGACACATAGAAGCGAAGCGGAGATCCGCTCTGGTTTAACGCACATTTGGGAAGTAATGGAGGAGTGCAAAGACTCTGCTCTATTACGCGAAGGCGTGCTTCCCGGAGGCTTAAATGTGCGCCGCCGAGCACCAGAATGGCATCGCAAGATGGTAGAGAAAGATCCGGATCGGGACCCCGTCTATTGGCAAGAGTGGGTAAACCTTGTTGCGC
>DATJCC010000141.1:0-12499 GCA_035514995.1 Microbacteriaceae bacterium | reverse complement strand
GGTGTCGAGCAAGAAACTGAAGTAGATTACGCAAGCCTGATCAGGGTGCTGATAGTTTTTGGTACTAGGCCTGAGGCGATCAAAATGATTCCAGTGATACGCGCCTTACAGAACTCTAAAATATTTAGGCCGGTCGTAATTGCTACAGGGCAGCACTCTGATATGGTGCAAGACCTTATTACTCGGGCGGGAATCCGCTTAGATGCAAATCTCAAAGTGGGTGCTAAACACAAAGACAAAGCACCGTCGCTAAACAGAATTTTTGCGCGAGTGCTTAAAGGCGTCGACCGGATCTGGGAGAAACAAGAAATCCCTGAAGACTTCAAAAGTGAAGGCCGTAGACAACCAAACAATGCGCAGGTTTGTTTGGTACACGGAGATACCACCTCTGCAGCCGCTGCCGCACTAGCCGCATTCAACCTACAAATTCCGGTAATGCATGTTGAGGCAGGGTTAAGAACGTCAAACATTATGGAGCCCTTCCCTGAAGAAGGAAACCGGCAACTCATTTCACGCATCGCTTCTTTACACTTCGCGCCAACACCCGTGAGCAAAACAAACCTCATACGTGAAGGGATAGATGCCGACCGAATAATTGTGACAGGAAACACGGCGATAGACACACTGCGGTGGGCTGTAGAAGAAAACGTTTCGTTAAAAGAAGAGTTACACGCAATAAAAAATGAGCAATCGCCGCTGGTGCTAATCACCGCGCACCGCCGCGAAAACCTGGGCGGCGGCATCGAACGCATCGCTCAAGCAGTCGCGCAGCTCGCGTCAGAATACCCAAAAACTCGATTCGTTTTACCAATGCACCCAAACCCGCTAGTGCGCAAAACGCTCACGTCCATCCTCTGCGACAGCGCAAACGTGCATTTAACCGAACCATTAGAGTATTTGGAGTTTGTGCAACTGGCATCAACCGCAAAGCTAATAATCAGCGACTCCGGCGGAATACAAGAAGAAGCACCATCGCTGGGAGTGCCCGTGCTGGTCACAAGAGACGTCACAGAGCGCGTAGAAGGATTGCAGGCTGGCACTCTAAAACTAGTTGGAACAGACAAAGATCAAATTATTGCTAAAGCTCGCGAAGTTTTAAACAATGAAGTTGACGCTTCTAACTATCACAACATTAACCCCTACGGTGATGGCAAAGCAGCCGAGAGAATCACCCAAACACTCGCACACATTTTTTGTGACGCCGCTCCCCCACAAGAGTTCGATTCCGCTCACCTAAAACAGTCTTTTTTAAGATTTTTAGATCGGGACCAGCCGTTCAAAACAGCAAAATAACAATTCATTTCGGTATTAATGCAAGATAGTTTTAAAAGTGACAGAGACAGTGCAAGAAATAATCATCGAGTGGCTAGAAACAATTGTCGGGCTTTATTTAGGGCTTCCCGTTTGGGCTATGCCCATTTTTTGGCTTGCTTTGACTGTCGTTATTGGTGCGACTCTGTCGATGCTGTTTCTTATCGTTGCGGCTCAAATACAAATAAATCGCACCGAAAGAATACGAAAACGAACGGTTGACCCGGCAGCAACAGAAAGCGACTATTTGTGGGTTTTTATGGTGCCTGCCCTAAACGAAGCGATCACCATTAAAGACTCTATAAGCCGATTAGAGGCGGTAGACGTCACACACAAAAGGATGCTCGTAATTAACGACGGGTCAGATGATGAAACAGGAGAAATTTTAGAAAGTCTGACTGCTACAAATCAGAGTGACAACACCCTGACAGTGCTCACCCGTGTGCCACCCAATGCGCGGCAAGGAAAATCTGAAGCTCTAAACGATGCATGGCGTTACCTACATAAAGTAATTTTGGGGCAGGGAAAATTTCTGGGTTGGAACCCAGAGAAAGTAATCGTGACGATCGTTGATGCTGACGGCCGTTTAGACGCACAGGCGGGAAGAATCGCGAGGCACTTCATTGACCCTGAAGTGGGTGGGGTGCAATCTCTCGTGCGCATTTACAACAGAAAACGTTTTTTGACTTGGGCGCAAAACCTAGAATTCGCCGTTTTTGGGTTTGTGTTTCAAATGGGAAGAATGCACTGGGGCACTTCAAACATGGGCGGCAACGGGCAGTTCAATAGGCTCGCCGCTTTAGACTCTGTTGCTGTTGAAGACAGCCGCGGCAACATAGGCCCGTGGCGCGAAGGAAGACTCACCGAAGATCAAGACATAGGCCTGCGCATGATCGAAAAAGGTTGGAAAGGAAGCCAATCAACCTCAGTCACAATCAACCAACAGGGTTTAAACAACCTCCGAGCTCTCTACCGGCAACGAACCCGGTGGGCCCAAGGAGGCTGGCAAATGCTAGACATGATAGTGCCGTTGATGCGCAACAAACACACCAGCTTTAACGCTAAATGGGACCAATTCTGGTATTTATTAACCCCCGTGTTGCAAGCATTTATGGGAGTTACAGTAGTGTTGACGGTCAGCTTTCTAGTTTTTGAAACCGTTGATGTTGAATGGACAGTTTTAATAATCGTGGTCATCTATGCGCTGTCGGTGGCGCCAGGAGTTATAGGCGTTTTGTTTGCTCGTAGGAGCCTCAATCCGCTGCACATTATTTTAGGTTTTGTGCTCGCCCACGCTTACGTTTTATATTCATGGATGATCTACCCCGTAGTTTTTAGGGCGCTGCTTCGACATTTGACCGGCCGCGGAACATGGGCTAAAACGGCTCGCGAATCCATCACCGCAGAAGAAGAACCAGATCAAATCGCAGCATAAGTTTTACTCTGCAACCTAGCTATTTCGTTCAAAGCTAGTTTCATGCGGCTCGTTCATTTCAACGCGGGTGACAGGAAGCGCTTCGGGGTGCTCTTTTTGCACCCACGCAATCATGTCTTCATGCAGTCGTCTCGTAAACGGCCAAATGTCATCAACGTTGTTGCATGAGACGACCATCCGCACACGAATCAGACCGCCCGTTGCATCAGTGACACCGAAGTTAGAGTATCGGCCATCATATTCGGGAGACGCGGCAACCAGCTCATCAAACTTCGCCCGCAACTTATCGACGGGCACACGCCAGTCACAGTCCATATGAACTGTGCTCATGATGTTTCCGGTATGCCTGGTCCACTGTTCAAATGGTTGCGACGTAAAGTAGGTACAAGGCAGAATCAGCCGGCGATCATCCCAAATATTAATCACAACATAGCTTAGAGTGATCTCACCAACCGTGCCGTATTCACCCTCAACAACCACAGTGTCACCCACCCGCAAAGCGTCAGAAAACGACAACTGTAAACCCGCTATGAGATTACCGAGAGTGGACTGCGCGGCAAGACCGGCAACGACACTCAAAATACCTGCCGAAGCAAATAACGAAACCCCAATTGTGCGCACGGGTGGAAAAGAAAACAGCACCGCCGCAACAACAAACACAACGATCGTTGCGACACTCAATCTGCGCAGAAGCAGCAGCTGGGTACGTTTGCGCCGCTCATACACACCTTCACCTGTTAAACGGTCAATGCTGTGCTTAAACAAACCGGTCACAACGCCGATCAACAACCAACCAAACGCGATCAGCAAAGCGATCATAAACACATGAGCGGCCGCAGACCACCACTCTTCCTCGCTCAACCAGGTTACAGCTAACGAAACCCAGCTCAGAGCAACCGCTATAAAAACAAACAACCGCACTTTGATCTGACTATATGCGGTTTTAATCATAGGCAGACGCTTGCCCAGCCCCATCACAATAAAACGCACTATTACTGCGAGTAAAGCGGTCACAGCCAATGCCAATAAAAGCATAATCAGAGGCGTTTGCAACCCCGAACCAAATGCATCTTCAATTTCAGTCATAATAAACCATGCTAGTGGTACAGAAATAACTTGGCTGGGATACCAGGACTCGAACCTAGAATGACGGTACCAGAAACCGTAGTGTTGCCAATTACACCATATCCCAATACGACTATCAGTGTCGTCTCAGTGCCTGCAACCATTAAACGCCTGCAATGATTGCGCACCAAAAATCAATCTTAGCGCAAAAAAGCTAAAGCCTCAAAACAGGATTTTCAAACCGTTTTAATCATGCAACAAAACTATTTCTTGTTTTTTAGCGTTTTTTGGAGAGTATCAAGACGCACCCCACCAATAGCTAAGGCACGCGAGTGGAAGTCGCGCAGACTAAACTCCTCACCGCTAGCTTTAGCGGCAGCGGCAGCTTCGTCACGCAACTGTTCCCAAATGCGCTGCCCCACCTTATATGAGGGGGCTTGACCGGCCCAACCAAAGTAGCGGTTAACCTCAAACCGCAAAAACCCGTCATTCATGTTCACGTTTTGGCGCATAAAATCAAGAGCATAATCTGCGTCCCAAACCCCAGGGCCTGAAAGTTTTGCTTTGCCCAAATGCACGCCAATATCGAGCACAACCCTCGCGGCGCGCATCCGCTGCCCATCTAACATGCCGAGCCTGTCAGCCGGATCATCAAGGTAACCCAACTCTTCCATCAACCGTTCAGCATATAAAGCCCAACCCTCAGCGTGGCCCGAAGTGCCTGCGAGCTGACGTCGCCACTCGTTTAACTCATTGCGGTTAACGACAGCCTGCCCTATCTGCAGGTGATGGCCCGGCACCCCCTCGTGGTAGACCGTGGTTAACTCTCGCCAAGTGTCAAATTCTGTGACTCCATCTGGCACAGACCACCACATGCGACCCGGTCTAGAGAAATCATCGCTTGGGCCCGTGTAATAAATACCACCCTCATTGTTTGGTGCGATCATGCATTCGAGAGTGCGAATCTCTGCCGGAATATCAAACTGGGTTGCACCCAACTCTGCAACGGCTTGATCGCTCACCTTCTGCATCCACTCCTGCAAAGCTTTAGTGCCGTGGAGTTTGCGTGCCGGGTCACCGTCTAATTTTTCAATCGCAGTCTGCACTATATTGTCTTGCAAAGGCACATGACGCGACGAGACGCCCAGTATTTGAGCGGCCACGTTTTCTTGCTCGAGAGTCATGCGCATCAGCTCTTCAATGCCCCACTCATACGTTTCATCAAGGTCAACACGGGCCCCCAAAAACGCTTCAGAGGCCAGTTCATACCGTTCCCTACCAAACGCGTCTTCTTGTTGGGCGTGGGGTGCGAGCTCTTCACTCAAAAAGTTTGCTAGTTCACTGTAAGCGTTTGCAGCTTCATTGGCTGCTATCGAGAGCTCCCTCTTCAAAGCACTGCTGAAACTTGCTTCGTTTTCAGCGTTTTTAATTAGATTTTGGTAGAAATTTTTGGCGTTGCGTCGTGACTGCTCAATGTTTTCAGCGACCTGTCTGAGAGCGGGTGTCTTATTTTGTTTAACACCCTCACGCAAAGATTCAGCATAACTTTTCAGAGCCGGTCTCACCCCGCGCATACGCTTGGCAATGACTTCCCAATCGCTCGATGATTCGGTGGGCATCAGATCAAAAATATCGCGCACATCTTGCACGGGAGACGCGATCACATTTAAGTCGCGCAGATGCTCCCCCGCTTCAGCCTGCTTTATTGAGAGTTTAAGCTCTGCAGCAAGATCAGTTTTAGTCACCTCGTCTATTGAGTCATCGGTTGCAGCCTCTTCGAGCTCTGTGAGAGTGTCACGCATTTTTTGTACAAAGCCTTCAACAGACTCTGGCGAATAGTCAGGCAGAAACTCGTTAGCTTCGTGTCGGCCAATATAGGTGCCGACGGTCGGGTCATGTTTGACTAGATCGTCAACCCAGCTCTGTGCAATTTGATCGATTTTCGTTAACGCACGTTTCGTCATGGTTATATTCTTTCACTCGATGACTAAATAACCGAAATTGGGCTTCAGTATTTGAGCTGTTTTTATTTGAGGATACTAGCCGGCAGGTTTAATCTGCATGTCTAATCAGCAGATTTAATCAGCAGGTTTTGCTTCACCGCGTGGCATCAACTTCACTAGCGGCAGTTTGGGCGCTGGAAGCGGTGGTTCAGGCTCGCCCTGCGGCAAACCATAACGACCATTTTTACCTTCCGGAACATCACTGCGAGAAGCTACATCTGGGTCACTCGGGTCTCCCACACCGACACCGTTAAGCTCAGCCTGCCAGTCTGAGCGTGCTTGAGCTATCTCATCATGGTCTGTGCCGATGAAGTTCCACCACATCACGATTTGTTCACCAAAAGGTGTGCCTCCGATTAAGAGAATGCGCGCACCTTCGCCACCAGCTGTGATGGTCAAGGAACGCGCACCGCTGTTGATGAAAGCTAAATCATCTTTTTGCACAGAAGTGGGGTTCTTTGCATCACCGTTTACAGCGACCTCAACCTCACCGCTGTCTACAAGCACACCGTGTTCAAACTCTGCCTCAAAACTCGAGGCAGAATCGAGCAGCAATTCGGTGCCCGCTTCGAGCCTAATTTCGGCCCCCAAAAGCGGGGTGTAGGTTTTTACCGGCGAAGTGTCACCTAGAAGAGAACCTAGAAAAACCTGGGCCTGCCATCCCGCACCAGAGATAATCTGCGGTTCGTAGTGCGCAAACGTTTTCTCTACACCGCGAGCGTGTTTAGGAAGAGCGACCCAAAGTTGCGCGCCGTGCAAAACTGTCGTGTTTTTAGTTGAACGCTCTGAATGGCTGATACCAGAGCCTGCCGTCATGAGATTCAGCTCCCCTGGTTTCACTAAAGCATGAAAACCGGCGCTATCGCGATGCTCAATCTCACCAGAAAAAAGCCAGCTCACCGTTTGCAAACCGATGTGTGGGTGAGCCGCAACATTCATGCCACCCGAATTGGTGACATTATCTGGCCCGTAATGGTCTAAAAAACACCAAGCACCGATGAGCGTGCGAGCTCGCTGCGGTATTGTGCGTCGCACATTCATTGCACGCACACCACCGAGTGGCACATCACGCGGTTCAATGATCAAAACACTGTTTGATGCCTCGTTAGGGTCTTCAACACAGATTTGTTCTTGAGGGTTTATTTCGCTGTTACTCATGCTTGCACATTAGTACAAAAAACGATTACATAGAACTATTTAAAGGAGGTTCGGCGCCAGTTGAGTCAAGTGCGTCAATATATCTAAGCACAATTCCCTCACGCAAAGCCCACGGCGAAACATGCAAAGTCGAAACTCCAAAAACTTTCATAGCAGTGCGCAAAACAACCGCTCCGGCCATAATCTGGTAGGCACGCTCAGGAGTGATGCCCGGCAAAAACTGTCTCACATCAGAGTGCATCTGACTCATCACCGGCTCCCACTCTCGCAAACCGAGATAGTGCAGAGCAGCCATCTCCCCTGTATCGGGGTCGGCCGGCCCACCAACAAGTCGCGCTAAAGAGCGGATAGTTTTAGAAGTACCAACCACCTTGTTTGGTGCAGGTCTGCTCGCAAACAGTTCATCACGTGCCGAAGTGAAAAGCTCCCGCGCATGCGACCGCAACTCAGAAATCGCCTTCTTTGATGGTGGATCTTCTGCCAAAAAGTTGATCGTGCTCCGCCCCGCACCCAAAGGGAGTGTAACCTGCACATCGGGATACTCGTCGGCGCCTTGAGCGATCTCAAAGGATCCGCCACCAATATCAAAAAGTAAAATCTCGCCAGCAGACCAACCAAACCAACGCCGAACCGCAAGCATCGTGATGCGCGCTTCGTCTTCACCTGAGAGCACTTGCGGATTTAGGCCCGTGTCACGCACAATGCGGTCGAGCACATCTTCACCGTTTGCAGCTTCACGTATCGCCGAAGTCACTGTCACAATCAGGTCATCAACCTGAATCTCTTTAACAGCTTCAATCGCCTCGTTGAGCGACTTAATTATCAGATCTACACCGAACTCACTAATAACGCCAGCAGTGTCTATATAGCGCATCAGCCGCAAAACAGAACGGTTAGAGTGATACGGCACTGGGCTCGCACCGGGTCTTGCATCAACCACCAGCAGATGCACTGTGTTTGAGCCTACGTCTATAACTCCGAGTCGCATTTCAACCTCCGCCCTAGTAGGCGGCACCGCTTTCTTTTGTTGCCGGATTTTGGGGTGCTGTGCTTTGGGGTGCGGCGTTTTGAGGTGCTGTGTTTTGAGGTGCGGCGTTTTGTGCTTTGCCATTCAGCTCGTCAATTATCGCTGCAGTGCCTGAAACACCAAATCTTGTCGCCCCTAAACTTGCGAACTCGCGCACCTGAGCCGCCGTGCGCACACCACCTGAGGCTTTAATGCCGAGTTTGCCGCCGACCACCCCGGCCATTATTTCGACTGCGTGTGCGGTGGCACCACCAGCCGGGTGAAATCCAGTCGAAGTTTTAACGAAATCAGCCCCAGCTCGCTCTGCCGCTAAACAAGAGCCAACGATTTCTTCATCGCTAAGGTTTGCTGTTTCAAGAATCACCTTCAAAACTTTACCCGGGCAGGCTGCACGCACAGCAGCAATATCTTTTTCAACACCCAACCAGTCACCCGCATGCACAAGAGCAGCGTTTATGACCATATCGATTTCGTCAGCGCCATCTTGCACGGCTCTAGCGGTTTCAGCCGCTTTAATTTCAAAGTGATGAGCGCCAGACGGAAAGCCAATAACTGTAACTATTTCTAAGCCGCGTTTTTTGACGGGTAAAAGAGACGGGCTGACACAAACACGCTTTACCCCGAGGTCAACTGCGTCAGACAAGAAAACTTCAAGCTCGGCAGCTGTTGTATCGCTTGCGAGCAGAGTGTGGTCTGCTATTTCAGCAAAACCTGCAGCACTCATATCTTCAATTTTTTGCATATACTCAAGATTACAGTGTTTAAAAAGTGCAGTGTTTAAAATTAGCAATGTTTAAAAAAGTTCTGTACTTACATTTTGCACGACAATAACTGGTTCCCCGGTTTCTTCTGATTCAGCTAAATTAACTATTCCAGTTATGGCCCAATCCAGATTGTTGTCAGGGTCAACAAGCACCTGCCTAAAGCGCCAATGATCTGTTGTAGTTTCTATCTCACAGTATTTTGCTGATCTTGCTTCTGCGTCTATCTCGATTGCATCATGCTCCGCATAATATTCGTCTAATGCTTCACGCCATCTCGCTTCAACAAAATGAGGGCTGTCTAGCTCCCGTAAGCTGTCATAACGCTCAAACGCTGCAGCTTGAACTCGCTGCCATAAAGCATTGCGCACCATAACCTTGAACGCTCTCTCATTTGCGATGAGACTCGTAACTGGTGGCCCCAAATCAAATTCTTCTGGTTTAGCGAGGCTTATTTCTGCAGTTTCAGGGTTTTGCAGGGCCTCCCACTCGTCAAGCAGACTCGAGTCGACCTGCCGCACAAGCTCACCCAACCAAACAATGATTTCTTCAAGCTCATCTGTTTTAGCCGTCGGTGGAACGGTGTTGCTGAGCGCTTTATAGGCGTCACTCAAATACCTTAGAACGACACCCTCAGAGCGACCCAAACCATAAAATGACACTAGGTCTCTAAAGTTAAACGCCCGCTCGATCATGTCCCGCACAATAGATTTTGGGCTCAACTCATAATCTCGCGCCCAAGGCACCTCTTTTGTGTATGCATCAAAAGCTTCACCCAACAGTTCCTCGAGTGGTTTCGGGTAGGTTACTTCTTCGACACGTTCCATCCGCTCTTCATATTCAATCCCTTCAGCTTTCATAGCCGCAATAGCTTCACCGCGAGCGCGATGCTCCTGCTCTCGCAAAATAGCGCGCGGGTTTTCAAGCGTTGCCTCGATCACAGAAATCACGTCAAGCACATATTCAGGCGAATCAGGCTCAATGAGTTCTATAGCGGCGAGCGCAAACGGTGAAAGTGGCTGGTTTAATGCGAAGCTTGGTTGTAGGTCGATTGTGGGTCTTAAAAGTTTTGCGCCAGCATCTGTTTTCACTATTTCTACTACCCCACTGTTTTTGAGGGTTCTAAAAATTTGTAGAGCAGTGCGGGCGTGCTCATACTGTTTAGCTTTTGGCTCGTGACTATCGAAAACGAGGGTGCGCATTGTTTTTAACGCTTCTCCCTCTTCTTTTTCGCCACGGGCGATAACCTGCAGCACAAGCGAGTGGGTCACTTTCATTTGACTTACGAGGGGCTCAGGTTCGGCCGCTATGAGCCTTGACATGCTTCCCTCACCCCAGGTGACGAAACCTTTTGGTGCATGTTTTTTGACGGTTTTCTTTTTACCAGGTTTTGCTTTTGCTTTTTCTGTTGCACGTAAGTTTTCTACTTCGTGCTCGGGTGCCAAAACGACTACGTCACCTTCTGGGTCGAACCCTGCCCGGCCGGCGCGCCCAGCTATTTGGTGAAACTCTCTTGCGCTTAGCTGCCGCATTTTTTCGCCATCAAATTTGGTGAGTGCGGTAAACATTACTGTGCGAATTGGCACGTTTATGCCGACACCGAGTGTGTCTGTGCCGCAGATAACCCGCAGTAAACCTTTTTGAGCGAGCTGCTCTACGAGTCGGCGATATTTTGGGAGCATCCCGGCATGGTGCACACCTATTCCGCTTCGCACAAGCCTCGATAGTGACGCCCCAAAACCTGCCCCAAATCTGAAGTCTCCAATAGCTTCAGCTATCTCGTCACGCTCAGGTCTTGTGATCAATTTTAGACTCGATAGAGCTTGCGCTGTTTCTACCGCTTGTGCTTGCGCAAAATGCACTATATATACGGGAGTTTGTTCGGCTTCACGTATTTTTTCGATACTCTCGTGCACCGTTTTCACTTCATATCGAAACGATAGCGGAACGGGTCTTTCGACACCAGTAACTAAGGCGACATCTTTACCTGTGCGACGTTTTAAATCGTTTGCGAGTTCCGTTACGTCTCCGAGCGTTGCTGAGAGCAAAAGAAATTGGGCGTCATTCATAAGCAGCAGTGGAACCTGCCATGCCCATCCACGATCAGGATCACCGTAATAGTGAAACTCATCCATCACAACCTGTTTAATGTTGCCCGCTGTAGGGTCTCTTAAAGCTATCTGAGCAACAATTTCTGCAGTGCAACAAATAATGTCGGCATCCGGGTTCACAGAAACGTCGCCCGTGATCATTCCCACGCGATCCGCACCGAATGTATCTACTAGGTCAAAAAACTTTTCACTCACAAGAGCTTTAATCGGGGCGGTGTAGACGGTTTTTTCTCCAGCCGCGAGAGCTAAAGTGTGGGCGGCAAGAGCAACAAGAGATTTTCCGCTACCGGTTGGCGTCGCAAGTATTACATGCGCGCCCATGCTCAGCTCCAGGGCAGCTTCTTCTTGTGCAGGGTAGAGTTCGAGCCCCTTCTCACGCCGCACCCAATTCTCAAATATTTCGTAGGCTTGATCGGGTGATACTGCGGTTTTTGAAGTGTCGGCGCGCAGTTGCTCGCTCAAAGATTGCATAACTACACTCTCGCACAAAACCGGTTGAGTCGAGCTAAGTGGTTGCTAGATCTTATTTTTAGGACCTGCCTGCTCGTCTAGAATATAATTTTCAGATTACGCTATCTATTTTTTAGATTAAGCTATCTCCGCACCGGCTTGAGCGACCTCTTTAAGCGCTGCAACCGATGATTCAGGAGCCACACCTGCGATATAGTCACTCAAAATGCGCACCTTAATGTTCTCTTGCAGTGCGTCGAGGGAGCTCGCCAAAACGCAGTAGTCAGTTGCGATCCCTACAACATCAAGATCAGTAATTTCTGCTTCTTTTAAAACATCAGTCAGCTTACGACCGTCGAGTGTTTCACCTTCAAAAGCAGAATATGCGGGGATCCCCATACCCTTACGCACATGCACATCAATTTTAGAGATGTCTAAAGCCTCATGATATTCAGCACCTGGAGTGCCCTGCACGCAGTGGTGCGGCCATGTATCAACAAAGTCAGGTGTCTCACCCTCAGCAGCAAAATGCCCACCGTTATCGTTAGTCGATTCGTGCCAGTCTCTAGAAGCAACAACCATGTCGTAACGAGCTGCGTCACTGGCTAAATATTCCGACAAGCCGGCGGCGACAGCGTTACCACCTTCAACACCCAAAGCACCACCTTCAACGAAATCATTCTGCACGTCAACGATCAAGAGGGCTCTACGCATCTGAATTCTCCTTTAACAACTTTGTAACAACTTTGGCGCTTTGTAACCATTCTCTCATTTTTCTTTGCAGCGCGTTTTGCAAGATAATAGTAGAAACGTTTTTAACTGCTATTGGAGTAAACATGCGCATCGGAGTGCCCACAGAAATCAAAAACAACGAAAACAGGGTCGCAATCACCGAGGCAGGAGTTTTTGAGCTTGTCGGGCGCGGCCACGAAGTGCTAGTGCAGTCCGGTGCTGGGCTCGGATCTTCTATAACTGACGCAGAATACGCTGCCGCAGGAGCGACCATCGTGCAGGAAGCCACAGATGTATGGGCAACCGCAGAGCTGATTCTAAAAGTTAAAGAACCAGCTGTTAGCGAATACCCGCTCATGCGCGAAGGCCAACTCCTCTTCACATATTTGCACCTCGCGGCTTCACGCGAATGCACAGAAGCCATAATCGACTCTGGCATCACCGCA
>DATJCC010000140.1:0-14418 GCA_035514995.1 Microbacteriaceae bacterium | reverse complement strand
AGTGAACAAACGGCAACAGCAACTTCAGGATCTGTGTTGAACGAGTCAATCGCGTCTTGTCTTGCAATGGAGGTTTGATCTCCGCGTATCGAAACTGTTTTGAGGCCTCGCTCCGCAAAATCAGCCTCTGCTCTGTCCATAACATCGATGTGTTTAGCAAAAAACACAACTTTGCCCACCGACCGAGCGAGTTGAGCAGCATAATCGACTGCAAGGCCCGCCTTGGCTTGACCAATGTGACGCACCATAGTAAAGACGTTGATACCGGTCTCTTCTGGCGTGCTCTCAAGTTCCCCTGCGCACACCATACGAATAAGCGCTTCTTCGCTGAGTTCTTTTCCAAGTTTGCCCGACTGTAACCGGTCAAATCGGTCTAACAATCTGTTCCGCAACTCTGCTTCTGCGGCGAGGATACTCCGGCCTTCTTGGTCATCTAATTCGACTGGCATATCAACGACGCGTTTTGAAGGTAGGTCTCGTGCGACATCAATTTTGCGTCTCCGCACGATGCCCATTTCAATAACCTGTTCGCGAGCATTCGGGTAGAAGGCTGGGTCTGCTGGAGTGTATCCGACGTGTTCCAGTTTTGCCATTAACTCGTCGCCTGGTTTTTCAGCGTCTGTCCATCCCAAGAAACGCCATATAGCCCTGAAATCATCAATGTCGTTTATGAGCGGAGTTCCGGTTAAGGCGATCAATAGTGGGTCATCCCCTGGGATGCGGCCTTTAATTCGCTCTGCAATCGCGAGCACATTTCGTGACCTTTGTGATTGCACGTTCTTAATCATGTGAGCTTCATCAACTACCATCCCTTTAAAACCAAACCCGAGCATCCAGCTTAAGTGTCGGTCAAGAATTTCGTAGTTGATGATAAAAACATCAGCAAACGCGTCAATATCGTTACCGTCGCCGTGGATCACAGTTGCTTTACGGCCTGGAGTCCAACGCTCCACCTCACGCGCCCAGTTCATTTTCACAACATTAGGAACCACAACCAGCAATGGATACGCTCCTGCAACACTTGCTGCTATAACTGATTGCGCTGTTTTGCCCAAACCCGGCTCATCTGCAAGTAAGAAACTTCGATGACCTTCCCGCACAGATTCGATAAAACGAGACTGGTGTGGCATCAATTCAAGCTTTTTAGGTGATAGGTGATCTACTACAGGAGCTTCTGGCAACTGCATGCACGCTTGTGCACCACCACCCTGTTCAAAACTTTTGAGGAGCGGGTTTAGCAACTCCCAGTTGGCGAGCCGCACAACCGGTGTGGGCTTTGCTGAAAGATTCAAATTTGGCGCCAAGAAAGGATTTGAGCGGACGCGCTGTTCTATCTGGGGAGGTGTTACTTGTCTTTCTGCAAGCTCAGGTGGCACAAGAGGCGCTTGCGGCTCGACAATTTTTTCTTCTTCTGCAACCTCTAAACCGGCTTGCGTAAGCATTTTTCTGCGCAGTGCCCGTGTAGCCTCAGTTATGGGTGCGTCTGGCTCTAAAAGAGTAATCAAACTTGTGTCACGTGCCGCTGTCTTTGCGAGAATACCCGCCACCCCGTCAAGCCTCTTCATTGTTTCTTGACGCTCGGCATCGCTAATAGATTCATCTGTTCTGAGTCTCGCGACTTCTTCGCGCATGAGAAGCGCAGCCACATGAAACTTAGTCCTATTTTGTGCGTTTGCTTTTCCACGCTGTGCCCCGGCCTCAACCTCTCGCACTGCTCTGGCTAAAAGCGGAATAATTCCTTCATTGTGTGAATGCTTGCGCTTTTGGCCGTTCTTCTGTTTAGCTCTGGCACCCTGACGCTGCCCGTTCGAGCTTGATTGAACGCTCTCGTCTTCCTGCTTTTCAGGGTTTAAAGCGGCGAGCTCCTGAGCTAGCTCTGCAACTCGCTTTTCAGCTGAAAGTTCTTGTACTTCTTCGGTAGCCATTGATCTCCTGTATGGCGTAGTGCGCCTTCTTAACAGCAAACATTTAAGTATGCGGCTCGACGCAGTTAATGGTATTGCTAGTGGCCTGACTCTTAAACCCTTAAGGCGACTCACACAGCGATCTCAATCATACCTGACCTTGCTGAGTAGTGCACTTTTTAAAGAAATCTGACTGTCACAAGCTTTAAGAAGTTAGAATGAAGGGGTTGCTGAATAATGGTTGCCGAACTCTCAAAATGAGCTGTGCAGCAAACCCATTGAAACTAACTTGAATACGAGATCAAAATGCAAAATGTAGAGATCCACTCCTCACGTGAAAGTGCGACTGCTGTTACTGGAGGTTGCGCTTGCGGGGGCAAAAACGATGCAACTCCAGAAATGGACGTTCAAACGATTCCCCACGCCGTAAGACATGCTGCCATTTTTGGTGCACTCAGCAGTTTACAGCCTGGTTTTTCATTAATTATTTCAGCGACACACAAACCAGTTCCGCTACTCAAACAGTTGAATGAGCAACAGCCTCACAACTTTAAAACACAATATCTAGATGAAGGTCCAGATCGTTGGCGGGTTAAAATAACTCGAAATTAGGTTATTTTTATAAGGTTCACAAACTCTTTTTCTGTAATACGGATATGTTCTTCCATAGCATTATTGGCGGCTTGTGAATCACGTTTTTTAATCGCTTCTAATACCTTGGCGTGTGCGTCATAGCTGGATTGGGTCTCGAATTCAAAAAAAATTACATCTGTTGCGGCAAACATCATAACTCTGGAGTCTTCAACTACTTTTTCGACCATATAATTTCCAGATGCATTTGCCACTTCAGCATGAAAAGCCGTGTCTGCTCTTCTAGCTTCGTCTACATTGGTTGAACTCAGTAAACTTTCTTGCATAGCTTCCATCTGCGCGATGTTTTCTTCTGTTCTTCTTTCAGCTGCTAGAGCTGCGGCCTGAGGCTCAAGAAGCCTACGAAATTCTATAATTCCAGAGATTTCATCTTTGCGACTTCTTAAATGATATAAAATTTCTTCTTGGCTGATCTCCCTTGCCAGTACTATCGCGCCACCAGTCGCTCCTCGCTTTATCTCAATTTGTCCGCTTCCTTCCAGCACCCTAAGTGCTTGCCGCAAAGTCTCTCGCGCAACACCAAGTTGATCTGCTAGAACTCTTTCTGGTGGAAGCTTGTCGCCCGAGACAATCGTTCCTAAAGCGATTTCTCGCATTAAGAACTCTACAATTGCTTTATAACCGGTGGCGGCTTTAGGCGCAAAGTTAAACAGAATGTCGCTACGTTCTAAGTTCCGATTCATAAACCCTCATTTAAATAGGCAATCCTTCGGCATCCGTCCCAACGATACGCCATCCAGTGAAAAACTCTAACACGTATGCGTCGCCATGGCCCCCGATACCACTGTTTGCAAAAAACCCTTGTTCCGACTGATCGGTCATATCAAGCACACTAGTGCCATTGATTTTCACTTCACCAGCTTCTATCTGCAGTGCCATTTCTCTTCCTGCTTCAATATCTTCTGTGAAAACATAACCGGCCAGGCCGCGAGCTCCTGAGTTTGCTAACAGGATCGCATTAGCTTCATCATTATATGGAATTATTGTGAGTATGGGACCGAAAATTTCTTCTTCAAGCTCAAGGTTTTCACCGTAAGCGATCGTCGGAGCAAAAAAAGTGCTTTGGGGCAATAGCGGAATCTGTGTTCGAATCACTTTAGCTCCCTGCTCTATTAAATTTTGAAGCTGGCTTTCTAGCTCTATTTTTCTTTCAGCGTATGCAACCGGGCCGATATCTGTCGAGTCTTCTAAGCTTGAACCAACTTTCTGTGCAACTAGCTTTTCTTTTAGCTGTTTTATTAACTCTTCATAAACATTTCTTTGTACGTAAACGCGTCGGGGTGCTTCACACCACTGACCAGAAAGTTTCACTGCACCCTTTATCAACTCATCTGCTGTAAGTTGCAGATTCGCATCTTCACAAACTATCGCGGGATTATTTGAGCCGAGCTCAAGTTGTAATCTAGTTAAATTCGCACCGGCTGAACTGGCTATCTGTTTTCCCGTTTGGGTTGACCCTGTCATAGAAATTGTTCTAACCCGCGGATCAGAAACGATGGTTCTTCCTAAGCTGCCAGAACCTGTTACTAGGTTAATTGCTCCCTGTGGGAAGCCTGCCCGGTGCGCTGCTTGCATCACATACTGGGCACTCCAGGGTGAGAATGATGAAGGTTTGATCACTGTCGTTGCACCAGCTGCTAAAGCATAAGCAAGTTTTTTAACGATCATAAATGATGGTGCATTCCATGGCAGAATTAGGGCGGCTGGGCCCCAGGGTATTCTTTGTTTAATAATTCTACGAGGACTATCTTCGACTATTACAGAGTCACCCCTTGATCTGATCCTGTTAGCTACATCTCTTACTATTTCAGACAGACCGGAAGCAAAGCCTTTAGTCACGCTTATCGGAACACCGGAGTTGAGAGCATCCGCGAGAGCGATATTTTGTTCTTCTTTTAGTAATTCGTTTGCAAAATTATCGAGTGTGTCTGCACGTTCTAAAACAGACTTGCTATACCATCTAGCATCCTGATGAGCTAACGTAGCGGCCTTTAGCGCTCTCTCAACCTGTTCAGGGCTTGACGAGCGTGACTGTTGTAAAATTTCGCCGGTATTTGGATCACGGAGCAGTAATTTGTCTTCATTTTCACTGATTTCTGGCTTTCCATTAATCCAGGTTTTGAGTTCGGGGGGATTAAACATTGTGTTTGTCTCTAAATTCTGTCGAAGTATCTTTCAAGGTCCCATGAAGATGTTTGAGAGTGAAATACATTCCATTCGTGATGTAATAACACGCTCATATGATTTGTATTGACATCACCAATTAGATCTCTTACAAATGCAGATTTTTCAAACTCTTGTACTGCCTCAAGCAAACTATTTGGAACAGCTTCATCTTTCGGCAGTTTATATGCGTTTCCAACCACTTCCGGGTGCAACGAAAGCTCTCTGTCAATACCGTCTCTAGCACTTGCAAGAATCGCAGTAAGCGTTAGATATGGCACTGTGTCAGCACCTGGAATGCGGTATTCAAAACGAAGCTGTTCGGGTTTATGGCCTAACACTCTAACCGTTGTGGTTCTATTGTCAAAGCTCCATGTGCGGCCGAACCCTGCAACATCTTCTGAGAGAGTGCGGCGCCAAGAGTTAATTGTCGGGGAGTACCATGCCATGAACTCCGGGGTGTGCTCTAGCACGCCAGCTATAGACTGTTTCATGACGCTACTCAGGTTGCGGTCTGCGCTATCATCCCAAAAAATTGGCGTATTTTCAGCAAGCGTTTGCATAGAAAAATGGACGTGGCAAGACGAACCAGGCTGATCATTAAGAGGCCTCGCCATGAATGTTGCAGACATTCCAGCCATTGCAGCGGAATCTCTCACAGCCATTTTATAAAGAGAGTGTCTATCTGCCATCTCTAAAGGTTCGCCATAAGCAAACGTCATTTCCCATTGGCCGCTCCCCCACTCTGACTGAGCGGCTTCTACTTCAATGCCGCTACGCGCTAAATCATCTCGTAACTTTTGAAAGAACGGCTCGAAAAGATTTCCTTCTTGAATTTGAAAATCTGCTGGTATAAGCGTTGTTGGGTTTAGATCACGAAAACCGTTTAACCTTAGCTGACGAGGTTCGTTGTTAAAGAGATAAAACTCCAGTTCAGTACCCATCATTGGCTTAATTCCCAGAGCTTTATATTTTGCTAATTCATTTTTTAGAATTACACGTGGAGATAGGCTTAAAGCTTCACCGGTTTCTGGGTCGTAAGGGTCCGCGAAACAAATTGCGACATTTTCCAGCCATGCTGCTCTGCGCAGGGTATTCAAATCAACTTTTAAAGTAACGTCTTTTACTCCGTTATGCATTCCAGTAATTGGAAAAACATCTGCATCGATTAGTTCGAGCCCTTGTTCAAGATCCCAACCATAAACGCAAGAGCTAATATCCACACCGTTTTTTAAAACGGCTGGAAACCGTTCTACCGGAACCCTTCTCCCCATTAGTCGACCGTTGAGGTCTGGGGATGCAATGATTACAGTGCGGATTCCTTCATTTTCTAAACTTTTTGGATTTAAAATATAGTTTTTCATCTTGTTAACCATCCTCCGTCTACAGGTAATTGAATTCCGTCTATAAACGATGCTTCATCTGATAGAAGCCACGAAACTGCAGAAGCAATATCTTCGGGTTGACCAAGCCGAGGTACTAAAAGACGTTGCAATACAAAGTCCATACCTGCATCGCTTGTAAGTTGCTCATAATCAAAAAAGTCGGTGGCGATTGGGCCGGGAGCTACGCAATTAACACGGATATTTTTGGGGCTTAGTTCTACTGCCAATGCTTTTGTTAGCATGGGAACTCCAGCCTTGCTAGCGTTGTAGTGCGGTTGTGCTGATGAACCTGAAGTTACTACAACCATCGCCTCGATTGTCGAGAGATTGACTATCGCACCACCGCCAGAAGCTTCGATTAATGGCACACTTTCTTGAGCTACAAGCCACTGTCCTTTTAGATTGACATCAAATACTAAGTTCCAAGACTCTTCATCTAAGCTCTCAAAATTGTGGTTTGTGACAAGGCCAGCGTTATTGACGAGCAAATGCAACTTTCCCCAAATACTTTTTGTTGCTTCTACTGCTTTCACAATCGACGCACGGTCGCGCACGTCTACAACAGAGGCTGTGGCTTCGCCCCCAGCTTCTTTTATTATCCGCACTGTTTCTTCTGCTGATTCACCATTTAGATCGGTGACCATCACTTTTGATCCTTCAGACGCAAGTCTAAGAGCTATCGCTCGACCTATTCCTGAGCCCGCCCCGGTGACTAAAGCAACTTTCGATTCATGTCTCATGCGTTTTAACCTTTCTTTGCTGAACTAACTAACCATTCAAAAATTGGATCATTTTCAAAGCATTCAGGGTGCCACTGCACCCCAATTATTGGGCGATCTTCAACTTCAAACCCTTCTATAACACCGTCTTCAGCCCACGCAATCGGAACCACTCCTTTGCCTGGCTCCTTTACAGCTTGATGGTGATAAGAATTTACTTTTATATTTTCACCATAGATTCGACCTAAAACTGAATCTTTTGTGATCGCTACGGTATGTGATTTATGCTTTCTGTAATAGGTTAAAGCGGCGTGAGACTCGCCCTCTCCGATTTCTAGATGCTGGATTAAACTTCCTCCAAAAGCAACATTGATTAGCTGGTGCCCTCGACAAACGCCCAGAATTGGGATTCCCTGTTCAATAGCTTTTTCAACTAATGAGAATTCAAACTCGTCGCGCTCGACACTGTAAGGACCTGAGTGTGGCCCTGGTGCTTCACCATAACGGCGAGAGTCGACGTCTTCCCCTCCTGCTATCACCAATGCATCTAGATGTTTTATGATTCCGGGCCCGCCAGCAGGGCTTAAATGTATTGGCAAACCGCCTGCTTGAGCTACAGAATCTGCATATTCGCTGAAGTATAAGTCTAATGGCGCATCGGCAAAACCTGCTGGCATGTCTAACTGATGACCCAGAAGTTTTCTACCTGAAATCCCTATTAAAGGTCTCGACATTATAAAAACCTCGCATCTTCCTTGATTTATAGTATAGGTACAATATATAGTCCATTCTAAGCATTGTTTCAAGACTTTGGTAAAACAATCGTCTGATTTGATGTTGAAGTAGAGGGTCAATAGCCCAAAGGTATAGGCTATGTACCAAATAAATTTAATTATGAATAGGAATCAGTATGAAGAGTATGCAAAGAGGCATCCTTGCGTTAGCAGCCGCAGGTGCACTCGTATTAACAGGCTGTTCGGGGCAAGGCTCGGGCTCCGATTCTGCTTCTGAAAACGAGAGTTCAAACGTATTAACCATCGGTTACGCCGCCGCTCTTACTGGTGACGGAGCTGCCGGAGACGTACCCGGTCTTGCCGGTCTTCAATATGGGGTTGATAAAATAAACGAATCCGGAGGTGTCAATGGAATCACTTTGAAAGTTATAGCTAAAGATACCCAAAGTGACTCTGCGCTTGGAGGGACAGTAGCACAGGAGCTAGTTGACCAGGGCGCAGATGTACTCGTTGGTCCTCCGTTTCCAGGCATGGCAAGCGGTGTACTCCAAATCGCCGCCGATAATGGCATTCCTGTAATCGCTGGCACATCGACCCAACCCGAGTACACACTGATGAGTAGCGCAGATGTTTTCTTGGCAGCTTTTGGTGACAATGTCCAAAATGCAGCCGTGGCCCAGCATTTATTGTCGGTGGGTCATCAAAAAGCTTTCGTAGTGTCTTCCCCAGATATGACGTATACAAGCAATGGCGCAAATTTTTTTGCTGATGCATTCGAAAATGGTGGAGGCGAAGTAATTGGTGAAGCCACTTACAGCATTGGACAAACAGACTTCAGTCCGCTCGTCACCTCTATCGCGGCTGAAAAGGAAAATATAGAAGTTATCTATACACCTATGTTTCCGCCAGATCTTCCAAGCTTCGTACGTGCATTGCGTGGCGCGGGTGTTGATGCGCCAGTAGCGGGCCCCGATGGTTTTCACACTGCAGAGGTCTTAGCCGCCGGCCAAGAAGCGCTTGAAGGTACCTACTTTTCAACTCACGGTTTTGAAATTGAGGGGACCCCCCTCGCAGAATTCGTTGAACTTGCTTCTGCCTCGCATCCAGATGTAAAGGATGGCCCGGCTCTTGCAGCTCTGGGCTATACTGTTGTTGAAATTTTAGCTGAAGCTCTAGCAACCAGCAGTAGCACAGACTCGGCAGCTCTGACAGAAGCGATCCAAAACATTGAGGGCTTAGAAACGCTCACCGGAGAAATCACCTATAAGGGTACCGGAGGTGTTCCCCGTAAGACTGTCACAATAGGTGGCGTTGAAAACGGTGAATTCGTATTTGTCGACGCATTTGTTCCTGAATATATTCCTACTCCCTAAAAATGTTAAAGATTGATAGTCTAAGCGCGAACTACGGCCAAATAAAGGCCGTAAGAAATGTATCGCTAACTATTAACCCAGGAGAGCTGGTGGCCTTACTTGGCGCAAACGGCGCCGGTAAGACCACCACACTCGGGTGCATAATGGGCACGGTACCACCAGCTTCTGGAGAAATATTTTTTGAAAACAAAAATATTTCGAGATTGGCTCCAGAAGATACCGTTAGAAGCGGAATATCTATAAGCCCTGAGGGTCGTCAAATACTTCGTAGCTTAACGGTTTACGAAAACCTGATGCTTGGAGCAACTCCTAGGAAAAATCGTGGCGAAGTGAAAGCAGACATTGATCACATGTTTGATCGTTTTCCTGTTCTTTTCGAGCGCTCTAGTCAAGCGGCTGGCACCCTCTCAGGTGGTGAAGCTCAGCAGTTGGCAATTGCACGGGCTCTTATGGCGTCCCCTCGTCTTCTCCTACTTGATGAGCCCACCCTAGGGCTGGCTCCAAAACTCGTTGATCGGGTTTTTGAAGTAATAACAGACCTCAAGAAGACAGGACTAACAATTTTGCTAGTCGATCAAAACGCGACTAGAGCGATGGAACTTGCTGATCGCACCTATGTTCTGCGCCAGGGGCGGGTGGTGGCTGAGGGAACCGCTAAACAAATAGGTGGTTCAGACGGTTTATCTATGGCTTATCTAGGAAACGAAACAGCTGATGATGTTTCAAAAAATGGTCTTAATTCAAAGGTTAAACCAAATCAAAAAGGGCAGGTTTCATAGTGACTGAAATCATTCAGCAGCTCGTTAACGGCTTGAGCTTAGGTGCTACCTATTCACTAGTGGCGCTAGGTCTAGCGATTGTATTCACTACTTTCGGACTGATTAACTTTGCTCACGGGGAACTTATCACAATCACAAGTTATGTTACTTACGGTTTATCCGTTTTGGGCATCCCTTGGGCTGTCGCTATTACTGGAGGTCTTTTCACTGCAATCATCTCTGCGATTTTAATGGAGCGTATTGCCTTTAGACCTGTTCGTGGGAAACCCCCAACCACTTCGCTTCTAACTTCATTCGGAGTCAGCCTGATCCTTCAAGCTCTCATCGTTATTATTGTTTCTCCCCGCACTAAAACTGTACAACAATGGTCATGGCTTGGCGGGTCCGACATCGTCGGTGGTCTCGTTTTCCCTCGCTATCAAGTGATAACGCTTGTAGTTGCTTTGATAGCACTACTAGCCATGGTTTTTACTCTTAAAAAAACAAACATCGGTCTAGAAATTCGTGGTGCTGCTGAAGATCTCGAAGGTGTCCGTCTACTCGGTGTTAGAAGTGGCAGACTTGTCGTAGTCGCTTTTGCTGTTTCCGGTCTTTTAGCTGGTATCGCCGCTGTTCTTATTATGGCCAGAACTGGTGGCTCAATAAATCCACACATGGGGCTTTTGCCCATGCTAAGTGCTTTCGTAGCAGTGGTTTTAGGTGGTTTCGGAAGTCTCGGTGGCGCTGTGCTTGGTGGTTTCATATTAGGTTTCTTAGAAGTTAGTTTGCGAGCTTGGCTCCCACAATCTGCTGTCGGGCTCACAACCGCAATAATATTTGCGATCGTAATTTTGGTGTTGCGCATTAAACCTTCTGGAATTATGGGCAAAGTAATTGAGGAGAAAGTATGAAAAAGGTGGCTAAACGTTTAGACATTAAGCGAGTCGTTATCCGTTCAGTGCTCCTAACAATTCCCCTCACTATCGCTGTCTTAGTTGCTACTGGCACTGGTGGTAGTATCAGCAGATTGATTACGGTTGCGATGATCAATCTAATAATCGTGCTCGGGATTCAAGTTTTTACAGGCAACACAGGCATAGTTTCGTTTGGGCATATTGGTTTCGCAGCTTTGGGAGCATACCTAACAGGTATCCTTGCCACAGAGCCCGACGTCAAAGGGTTTAGAATACCCGACGCACCCTTCGGTCTTTCTAAATTTTCACTCGGACCGGTGCTCGGTCTGCTAGTTGCTGTCTTAATCGTTACTGTTTTGGCTTTTGCTTTAGGCACGGTAATCAGTCGCATAGGCGGTATCAGCGCGACTATGGTTACTCTTGCCGTGTTAATTATTGTTTACACAGTAATGAACGACTGGGTTGCCTTTAGTGGAGGAGCCGAAGGCTTCTTTGGGATACCTGTAACAGCTTCACCTGTGTTAGTTTTCATTTTTGCCGTGTTTGTTCTTGTAATAGCTTCTGTTTACAAAGAATCCATACCCGGTCTGCGTGCTCAAGCCGTTCGAGAAGATGAATTAGCGGCTAGAGCGATGGGTGTTTCTCCTCCAAGAACTCGGCTCTGGAGCTGGACTTTAAGCGCCGCCATTGCAGCGACAGGTGGCGGCCTTCTCGCACTGTTTTTAGGTAGTATCACGCCTCGAGATTTTTATTTGAAGCTCACCTTCGCAACAGTAGCAATGCTTTTCGTTGGAGGCGTGCAAAGCGTCAGTGGCGCAGTCATCGGAGTCATCTTAATAACAGTCGGAAACGAAATTTTTCGTTGGTTGAGCAACGGATTCACAATAGGTGCAATCACGGTTCCACAAAACCCCGGCATGACCGACATCTTTTTAGGACTAGTTATTGTAGTAACAATGATAAGTCGGGGATCAGGGCTAATGGGAAGTCGCGAGGTTGAAGATTTCGTTATTAAAACCAAAAAATCAACTCATGTAGACATTGCAGAATCTAGAAAAACTTCTTTTATCTCTGAAGAAATTGTGTCTAAAACCCTCAGAGCAGATTCACTAAGTAAGTCATTTGGTGGGTTACTGGCAGTGAAATCTGTAAACCTAGAGGTAGAAACCGGCCGTGTTGTCGGCCTAATTGGACCAAATGGTTCAGGAAAATCGACACTCTTGAACATGCTATCCGGCGTTATACCCCCAACATCAGGTGCTGTCTTGATCGATTCAAACGAAGTAGCTGCTTCTTCAGAAGAAGCCTCCAGAGAAGGTATCGCCAGAACTTTTCAAAACATTCGCTTGTTTGGTGACCTTACGGTAGCAGCTAACATACAGATTGCTTTAGATTCTGTAGGCACAAAGAGGGCAAACCCAGTAAAGGCTGAAGCTGCTGTTTCATCTATTATCTCTAAACTAAACCTAACTGATGTGTTAGATAGGAAGGCAAACACCCTTCCGTATGGCTTACAACGCAAGCTAGAAATAGCCAGGGCTATGGCTTTAATGCCAAACTTTGTTCTACTAGATGAGCCTGTCGCTGGAATGAATGAAGTTGAATCCGCCGAAATCGCAGATGTTATTAAAATGCTAGCCGAAGACCTGGGTGTCGGAGTGGTGGTAGTTGACCATGATCTACCTTTCATCTTAAATCTCTGCTCAAAAATGTTTGTAATGGAAAGCGGAAAGCTAATTTTCTCTGGAACACCACAAGAAACTAGACAAAACGAAGCAGTGATAGCAGCCTACCTTGGCTCAGGTTCCAATTAATAACATATTTTTACACTAAGCATCTATGGGCACTTCCGGTAAAAGTTCCCTCAACATAGGTGCAATAGTTGTCGACGTTTAAAATTGCCTCTTGTTTTGAATGTCTAAAGGGAAAGAGCTACCCTGCAAGATTCAACGTCAGCGTGCATTTGTGTTATTAAATCTTCGACAGAGTTGAAGGTCAGCGTTGGGCGAATATAGTCAGCAAATAAAACTTCAATTGTTTGCCCGTATAGATCTCCAGAAAAATCTAACAAGTAGGCTTCAACTCTTGATTGCCCAGTGGGGGTGAAGGTTGGGTTGTTGCCAACAGAAATAGCTGCCGGGTAGCTATTTTCGCCAACGAGAGCATACCCCGCATAAACGCCGTCTGCCGGAACCATCCCTTCAAGAGTCTTGGCGCCAGTTTTAGGTCCGAGGTTTGCGGTTGGAAACCCTAATTCGCGCCCACTCGCATCCCCTTGCACAACAACTCCTCGCACACTGTGCAAGTGGCCCAGAAGCTGCGCAGCAAATGCTACATTTCCTTTTGCGAGTTCTTCACGAATTAGAGTGGAAGAGACTCTGCCTGCTTCTGCATCAGTTACTTCTGCAATAACTTCGACGGTAAAGTTGTGTTCTTTACCGATCGCCTCAAGTGTTTTTGAGTCGCCGGACGCTTCACTTCCAAACCTAAAATCATCACCAACTATTACATGTTTTGCATGTAATTTGTTTACAAGATAGGTTTGCACAAATTCTTCTGGTGTTTGCGAAGCAAGATCTTTGGTAAAAGGGATCATAAAGACTTCTTGTACCCCTCTGTCAATTAAAGCTTCTTGCCTTTGTTTAGGACTCATTAGCGGAAGAGGGCATGCTTCTGGCTTTAAAACGCTTAAAGGGTTGTTTTCAAAAGTTAAAACAATCGCCTTGTAACTATTTTTTTTGGCAACAGAGTTGAGTCGTTGCAGTATCTTTTGGTGCCCTCTGTGCACACCTTCAAATTTGCCGATGGCCACCACACTGTATTTCACCGAGCTTGTTTCTGTCATGTTTCAGACCCTGCTAAACGTTTCGGGCTCGTGCTATACAGCCACATGATTCCAAGCACTGGAATCACAAGCGGGATAAATATATAACCAATACCAAAAAGAGACCAAACAGAAGGATGCGCGAAGTATGCAGGAACACTGATACTTAAAACGCCAACGACCAGCACACCCGTAAGCTCAAAAAGTAAAGCTGCCCAGGCAACTTTGCGCCAAACGCCTCGGTGTTTGATTAGCGCAACCGTAGCGATAATATAGACCACTGCTGAGACTGCTGAAAGTGTGTACGCGACTGGAGCTTCATCAAATTTGCGCAAAATTTGGTAGAAAGATCTGAAAGAAGCAGCGAGAGCTAACACAATATAAACGGTGACTAGAACTCTACCAAGCCCACGCATACGTTCAGATTTAGAATCGTTTATTTGTGGTTGAGGTTTAGACACCGGTTTCGGTTTGTTGTTCGTTGCGGTTTCTGGCACAGAAAAGAGTTTACCCTTCTCTTCTGCGTGCTGCAGGTCAGGTACAACCATGTTTATTTTTAAAACCATAAGTTCGTTTTTAAAACCCTAACCACAAGCTGAGCATGCGCCAGGTCATCACAGCAACCGAGGCCTGAACAACCGCAAGCACCAGATTTGCCCATTTTGTGCGATCAGTTAAAGCCCAGACCACTGCAACTATTGGCATTGCAAATGCGGTTATTAGATACAACCAAATTTCTAACGGGTCACCAACAGCTGGATTGCCAACAAATGGTGCGATTATCATTACGATTATTTGTGCAAGAAGAAACACAGCGGTGATGACTGCAGGAAGTATTGTGAAGTCATTCGGTGGTTTTTTGGTAGCAAAAACTACCAGTGCAATAACTGCAGCGATGAGGGCGACTGCGATGATCAACACACCAAACCACATGACCATAGTTACTCCTGACTGTCTACTGATCTCACTTTAGTAGCTAACTTTGCGGAAAAT
>DATJCC010000139.1:0-8338 GCA_035514995.1 Microbacteriaceae bacterium | reverse complement strand
GGCTATAAGGCTATAAAATAGTGAAACTACTTTTTAGTATCTAATACTTTCGCGGTGCGGCGGCCTATCCATGAAACGGTTAGGTTGATCATCACATATAGAGTGACGCTTATTAGCCAGAAAGTAAACATATACCTGTTGCCAAAATAGGTTGATAGGTTGCTTGCTGTTCTCGCCAACTCGTTATAGGCGACTATGTAGCCGAGCGAAGTATCTTTAAGAAGCACAACGATCTGCGCAATAATGATGGGGAGCATTTGTTTGAAGCCCTGCGGAAACTCAATGATCATGCGCGTCTGAAAGTTTGATAAACCAATAGACAGACCAGCTTCACGTTGACCTTTGTTTAGCGCCACAATTCCCGCACGCAATGCCTCACCGATAATAGCTCCGTTGTAAATCGCCAGTGCTATAACCACTGCCCAAAAAGCACCGGTTCCTGCGATTAACAAAATGAACAGCATCATAAGCAGAACAGGCATACCCCTGAAAAACTCAAGCACAACTGTTACCGGGATACGGATTATTGCATTTTCAGCCAACCTGCCAAATGAAAACAAGATACCAATCACAAAAGCGCCAACGGTTGCCACCCCGGCTGCTCTGATTGTGTTCCATGCGCCACGACCCAACGTTGTCCAAACTTCTGGATCCGACAGCACATCCCATCTAGAAGCATCAAATACCCCTGGAGTAACTGCGCCGTTGACTGCGACTCGCGGTTGATACAACTGCCAGATAACCCAACCGATAAGTGCAGCTACTCCGATTAAACCAATAATTGAAATTATGAGCGATCGTTGCCTAGCCTTAGGGCCAGGTGCATCGTAAAGAACCGTTGCTTGTGACATTACTTAAGCACCCGCACTTTCTTTTCTATCGCGCCGGCTATCAGCCCTAACGGGACTGTGATTAGCAAGTAGAAGAATGCGACTCCTACGAGAATCTGTAAAACTGCTTGACCGTTTTGGTTTGCTAGTGTTCTTGCCGTTAAAAATAGTTCTGCGACAAAGAACCCACCAGCAACCGAGGTGTTCTTAGTTAATGCAATAAACACATTGATTAGAGGTGGCACAACCATCCGCAACGCTTGAGGCAAGATGACTATGCTTAATGTTTGACCAAAAGTGAGACCGATCGATCTTGCCGCTTCTGCCTGACCGACAGGAACACCATTAATTCCTGAACGTAAAGCCTCTGCAACAAAAGGCGAGGTATAAACGGCAAGTGTGATCATTGCCAACGCTTCATACGGTGGTTTATTGGTCACTATGAGTGGCAAAACAAACACCATGAAAACAAACAAAAGCGTTAGCGGAATGTTTCGTACAAGCTCGGTGTAGCCAGCAGCAAACATGCGTAGAGATGCGACAGGAGAGATACGCATGGTTGCTACGACTGTGCCGATAGCCATTGCACCCAAGCCTCCCACCAGGAGTAGCCTCAGGGTCATGAAAAACCCTTGAAGCACCTGATCAATGTTGTCAATAACAACCATCTAGTGTCTGCCTCCGCTTAGCCTTTGGACGAAATTGAAGTGTGGGGTGAAGACTAAATTTCGTCTTCACCCCTACGCTAAATTAGTAGCGGTCTATTGTAGGAGGCTCTGGTGTGCTTAAAGCTACGCCAGCTGTGTTCTCCCAAGCTGCTTGCCAGGTACCATCTTCGAAGGCTTTTTCAAGCGCATCGTTTAGGAAGTTGCGGAAATCAGCATCATCTTTTGTTAGCCCGATGCCGTAATCTTCTTGAGTGAATGGGTTTTCAACTACCTCAAATTCACCCTCGTTCTGAGCTGCAAGCCCAGCAAGAATAACGTTGTCTGTTGAAACAGCAACAACCTCACCCGAACGAAGTGGCTCTAGGCAGTTGGAGTACTGATCGGTTTCAAGAACCTCGACACCGGCATCACGTAGGTTGTCTGCAGAAGTTGATCCAGTCGCCGAACAAACTTTCATACCCTTAACATCATCAATTCCGGTGATGCCATCAGGGTTGCCTGCAAGAACCAGAAGGTCCTGACCAGCAATGTAGTATGGCCCTGCAAACGAGATGACCTCTTTGCGCTTGTCAGACATGGTGTATGTTGCAACAACGATGTCTACTTCACCATTTTCGATGAATGGTTCACGGTTAGCTGAAACAGCTTCTTTCCATTCAATCTGATCTTCTGTCAAACCGAGATCAGCGGCGATAATTTTTGCAATTTCGACGTCAAAACCTTCTGGTTTTCCGCTTGGGCCCATCAGGCCGAATAGTGGCTGGTCAAATTTTGTTCCCACTGTGATTTTGCCCGCTGAGTTCAGCTTTTCCATAGTTGTGCCAGCTTCAAACTCTACGTCTGTGTTCACTTCTGGCCCGCCACCGCTACTTGAACATCCGGTGAGTACTAGTGCGCCCACGGCTGCTAGTACTGCCACCTTTTTAATTAATCGCATTATTTCGTTTCCTTGTCTTTCTTTTTGTCGCTTTTGGCGATATTTATGCTTCGGGAAACAACTAAGAAATGATTAGTCGTTTAAGATCTTTGATAAAAAATCTTGTGCCCTCGAAGTTTTTGGGTTTGTAAAGAAGTCTTTAGGTTTGGCCTCTTCAACAATTTGGCCATCTGCCATAAAAACTATTCGGTCTGCGGCTCTTCGCGCAAAACCCATTTCGTGAGTCACTGCCACCATCGTCATACCTTCATTAGCAAGACTGATCATGGTCTCAAGCACCTCATTGATCATCTCTGGGTCGAGCGCACTAGTTGGCTCATCAAGCAAAATTAGCTTCGGATCCATCGCCAGAGACCTCGCTATTGCTGCTCGCTGCTGCTGCCCTCCAGACAATTGCGAAGGCATCTTATGTGCTTGGTCTGCAATGCCGACACGTTCAAGAAGCTTCATCGCTTTTTCTTCCGCATCTTTTTTGTTTAAACCACGCACCTTCATTGGGCCAAGAGTCACGTTCTGCAAAATTGTCTTGTGCGCAAACAGGTTAAATGATTGGAACACCATACCAACATCAGCACGCAGTTTAGCTAAACCCTTACCCTCCTCAGGTAGTGCGATGCCGTCAATTGTTATTACGCCTGAGTCAATTGTTTCAAGCCTGTTAATCGCACGACACAGCGTGGATTTACCGGAGCCTGAAGGTCCCAGAACAACGACAACCTCGCCTTTACCAACTGTTGTGTTGATGTTATTTAAAACGTGCAGGTCCCCATAATATTTATTTACGTTTTTCATCTCAACGAGAACTTCGCGGTCTTGAACAACCCGCACAGCTGTAGTAGTGCCCATAGTCATATATCCAATCGTGCGCTTCTTAGTGAAAACTTGCAAGCCCTACATTTTATAAAATATTTACGAAAATAAAGAGTTATGCGCCTAAATTTCGCTGAATAACGCAAAAATATACAGTCTCAACAGCGCTTTGTATCCAGCAATTGTGCTTTAATTGTTATTGAAATCGGGATTACTTCGCTGACAATTTGGACATATTCCAAATATATCTATTTCGTGTGTAGGATCTGAAAACCCGTAATCGCTAGCAATTTTTTTAGACCAATCTTCAACCACCTGTGCCGCTATTTCTTCTGTTGCGCCACAACGCCTACAAATCAAATGGTGATGGTGATCAGTCGTAGTACACGCCCTAAAAAGGCTTTCTCCGCTCGGGGACAGAAGTGTGTCAGCATCACCCTGTTCTACCATCCCAGAAAGAGCTCTATATACAGTTGCTAGACCGATTGTTGAGCCTTCAGTTTTTAAATCGGTGTGCAGTTGTTGCGCACTAACGAAACCATCAATGGCTTCAAGTGCGTCGCGTACCGCCGTTTGCTGCCATGTATTACGTCTCACACTCATTTACCTCAACCCATTTCAAGAAGAGATCATAGTACTCAAATATTTAACATCATCTGTTACTAACTTTACCGAAGAGATTTGCTATTGGTGCAAGAATTAATGGTCTTGCAGCGAACCAGCCAGCTGCTGTCAATGCGATCGCGAGAGCGAATAGCCAGAATCCAGTCCAGTTAACGACGTCTGTTCCAGCAAACATGTGGTTCAGATTACGCAGTGCTCCCGTTGAAAACACTAAGAATACGTGTACCAGAATAAATAGCACAAAGAAGAGCATTACTGGAAAGTGCAATGCCCTGGCTAGGGGCGCTGGATAGATCTTGTTCAGGCGCTCTGCTTTTTCTGGCCACCATTCACTCATGCGCACACCGGTGATTATCGCTAATGGTGCAGCGATGAAAATGATTATGAAATACATGAGCTGCTGCAGGCTGTTGTAGTTAACCCATCCGTTTTCTGTTGGCCAGTCAAGCGTCATATATTGCAGCATTGCAGACGCTGCGTTCGGGAAGACTTCCCAACTCGTAGGTATTATTCGTAGCCAATGGCCTGATACAAACAGTAATACAACAAAAATTACTCCGTTTGCGACCCATAGAACATCGAGTGAAGTGTGCAACCAAAGGTTGATGCTGACCTTTTTGCCACCCTTCTTAGGTGTCCAAAAAGCGGGCGGTTTCTGTTGCGTGCGCACCAAAAGCCCTGATCTGATTATCAAAACCATCAAAAATATGTTCAAGAAGTGTGACCATCTTGCCCATGCTGGGAACCCCGGGTCGACTGGAGCTACCGGATCATATTCTCCCGGATATTTTTTCAAGAACTCAGGCACACCGGGCAGTGTGGTGACACCTCGCGCGGCTAAAACGAGTATCGCTGCTGCGGCCACTGCGCCGAGCACACCAAGCACCACTATTTTAATCCAGCTAGAAAGCGTTTTCTCACCAATCATTATTGGTTCGCGTGGTTTAGGAGCAGGTTTCGGAGCAGGTTTAGGTTGAACCTGCTGCTCCACCTTAGGCTCTGCAGGAGGAGCTGTTTTTGCAACAGGTTTATCAACGTCTTTGGATATTGCCGGGCTTCGATCGATTACAGGTGTAGCCTCTGCAGATACTGTTTTTTGAGTTTCCGCTTCTACAGTTGCTGTCTTTTCGGTAGAAACTTGAGCGGCAACAGCTTCGGTAGCAGCAGCTTCGGCGGCTACGGGCTCGGCAACGGTCGCAGGCTGTTCGCCGGCAGGAGCATCTGCGGCATGTTTAACCGCCCATGCAGGCACGGCCCCAGCTGCCGGCCAGGGATCTCCACCTGAAACACGAGGCAGACCGCGGCGCAACTGAGCGCCCTCCGTGACAACGCTGTCTGCAGATGAAGTACTTTTAGCAGTGATTTCAGATTCACTGGTTTTTGCGGTTTCAACAGTTTGTTGAGTGAGCGAACCTTGTTCGCTAAGGTCATGCTCAGTTAGGTCTTGTTTAACTGCTTCTGTCGCTGTGGCTGTTGCCGCGCTAGTAACTCCGCCCGCAGGCCAGGGTTCACCGCCGGGGACCCTTGGTAGCCCTTGACGAATAATGCCAGTGGCAGCCACAACTGGTTTTGCAGAAGTGGTTTCTTCGACCTGGGTGACGGCTGGTTTTGGTGTCTGCTCTTGTTCAGGTGTCTGCTTTTGTTCTATGACAGCTACCTTTTCAACCGGAACAACGTCTATTGGTGCAACACCAGCAGCAGGCCACGGCTCACCTCCAGCTATACGAGGAAGTCCTTGACGAATTTGACTGGAGTATGTAGCCAAAGTTATTTCTTTCGTGCTTCGAGTGCGCTTATGAGTTGCGGAACGATCTGGAAGAGATCACCAACAACACCAAAATCTGCCACCTCAAATATAGGCGCATCTGCATCTTTATTAATAGCAACAATTGTTTTAGCTGTCTGCATTCCTGCTCGGTGCTGTATAGCCCCTGAAATGCCAACTGCAATATAAAGCTGAGGTGAAACAGACACACCGGTCTGTCCAACCTGGTGATTGGCTGGAACGTAACCAGCATCTACCGCAGCTCTAGAAGCGCCCACAGCTGCCCCAAGAGCGTCAGCCAACTCCTCAACGAGTTTAAACTTTTCTTCAGAGCCTAAACCGCGACCGCCCGAGACCACCTTCGCAGCTCCACGAAGCTCTGGTCGACTCGAAACAACTGTTTCTTCTTCGAAGCTTTCAATAGTTGCGGCCGGTTTACCTGATGCAGTTACCTCAAGAGCTTCTCCGGTAACAGATGTTGCTTCAGCCCTGGTATCGATAGAGCCCTGCCGCAGTGTTATAACCGGTGGTCCAAAGGTTGCTGTCGATGTTGCGTTGTAAGCACCACCATAGACGGAATGTTCTGCAACGATTCCAAGCTCATCGCGGATTACACCGACAGCGTCTGCTGAAATTGCGTGTTTAGCGCGTATTGCAAACCGTGCTGCGATGTCGCGGCCGTCTGTCGAGTGTGACAGCAGAATCGCATCTGGCTGCACCAGCTTAGCTGCGGCTTCTAATGCATCAACTGCAGGAACTCCAAGTACCGATCCGGAGGCCTCTGCAGCAACTAGCACGCGCGAAGCTCCTAACGAAGCAACGTCACCCGCGAGGGAGTCGGCACCCAGCAAAAGAGCAACCGGAGTACCGACGAGGCTGGCGGCACCGATCAGCTCCGCAGCTGATTTAGCGACAGCACCTGATGCAGTTGTTTCGACAACAACTAAAATTGAATCAGCGGCAAAATCATTCATGTCTACCCCTCTACGCCAAACGGTTTTCGATCAGGAAGTTTGCAAGCTTCTCGCCAGCATCGCCTTCATCAGTAATCTTGATGCCCGCTTCACGAGGAGGCTTTTCAGCTACCATCAGCATGATTGATCGAGCGCTTTCGGGGTTTTCAGCCGAAATGTTTAAATCTGCAAGAGTCATGGTCTCAAGCGGCTTCTTTTTAGCCGCCATGATGCCCTTAAAGTTTGGGAAACGAGGGTCTGGAAGAGCTTCAGTTATAGAAACCACAGCTGGGAGAGGTGCGCTCACTCTTTGAGTGCCGCCATCTACAGGACGGGGGCCGCCAACTTTACCATCGGTGATTTCGAGTTCACTCAAACCAGTTACGTGTGCAACGCCTAAATATTCAGCGATAGCGGCCGGAACCATTCCTCCCGAACCGTCAGTAGAAACGTTGCCCGTGATTACAACATCGAAGCCAGTCTTTGAAATCGCTGCAGCAAGAACCTCTGCTGTCAGTGTGATGTCGGCTCCAAGCAGCGCTTCGTCTGCGACGTGCACGGCGCTTTGCGCGCCCATCGCTAGTGCTTTGCGCACTGTAGCAACTGAGCCTTCTGGTGCTACACACAGAGCTACAACTTCGGTTCCTTCATTAGCATCCGCATACGTTAAAGCGGCCTCAAGAGCACGCTCGCTGATCTCATCTAGAACAGCTTCACTCGCGGCCCGATCTGCTAACCCCGTTTCAAGGTTTAACTTACGGTCACCATACGTATCTGGAACTTCTTTTACCAAGACGATAAGCTTCATCGTTCTCCTCCCGGTTTATCGACCCATCCAACTCTACTACAATTCTTTCTGCAACTTTCACAGGTAATGAAAACAGAGTCCCGTTGCACTATTCACTCCGTTTAAGGATCCCGAAAATATTATGTTTTAGGTTTCTCTTTAGCTAAACCTCGGGCTAAGATCCGCAGAGCGTATCGACCGATTATCCAATCCCTGCTCTAAATTTTAGAGTGTGATAGCTAAGCTACCCGGACCAAAAGCAACGATAACTGCTGCGAGAACCAATAGCATCAGATCGTATTCTGGCCCACCCTTTTGCGCCCAATAACTACTTTTCCATTTGAAAACGTGCATGCTTGTTGTTATCAGCATCAACACAATTACGCCCAGACCCGCAAGCTGTGAGAGAAAACCTGTGGCGAACGATACGGCTGCAGTCAGCTCTGCTATCGCTACGAACCAGGCCAACGGCACTGGAATTTCATCGTTCTTTGCAAACTTTGGTATGTCTTTCAGCTTAAGCATGGCTTCACGGGTGAAAGCTACCGTAAGCACAATCCGCACCGCCAAAATTGTCACGGTTGCGATTAATGAAGGCACAACGATCATGACGACTGACCTACCTCTAACTAGTAGAAACTGTGACTAAAGCTTACGCTTCTTCAAGAGCCTTGTACACTGCCCACCTCGATTAAAAGCACCCCACCAACAATTAGCACTATTCCAAGACCCATTAGCCAGGTAAGAGGCTCCTTGAAGAATATCTTTGAAAGAACCGCAGTTAAGACAACCCCCGCTGCTGTCCAAATACCGTAGGCAACACCAAGGTTCATTCCGTCAGCTAACGCCAAGATGAGCATAGTAAATGAGGCAAGATAGCCGACCGCTACCCCTACAAACCATAATTTCTTACCGAGTGATGCCATTCTTAAAGATAACGTTCCTGTCACTTCAAAAATTACGG
>DATJCC010000138.1:0-4332 GCA_035514995.1 Microbacteriaceae bacterium | reverse complement strand
CCTCCAGGTTTGCTCAGAGATTGCCGGCTCGGCCGCCGCACAAGATCCACCCAGAAGATCGTCCAATCGAACTTGGCGAAGCGACCGCAATCGTGTTGGGTATGGGTCGAGTTGGCCTCGCGACCTACCGACAACTCACTGACGCGCACCATTACACCGTATTGGGTGTGGAACACGACCCGCTACGTGTGCGCCAATTGCGTGAGCGCGGGGTTAACGTCGTCGAGGGTGATGCTACAGACTACGACTTCTGGACCAGGCTGGTTAGGTCGGACACGGTGCGGATTGTCGTGCTCGCCATGCCTGCTCAGCACGCCAACATCGATGCGCTGAGTGAGCTGCGCAGCTTCGGTTACGGGCAGGTCACTGTCGCAGCGGTAGCGTCCTATCAGGAGGATGTGGAGGAGCTGGAGGAGCTCGGACTAGACGCTGTCATTCGCCTGTATGAGGGTGCCGGCGAAACTCTTGCGGATCGTTCCGTAGCCGCCGCGCGCCAGCTCCCGTGAGATTCGCTGGATTCAACACGACATCAAATCTATGTCTGTTCTTGAAATTTTGTCTGTTCTTGAAATCGATGTCTGTTCTTGAAGTCTATGTCTGTTCCTGGTGCACACGATCGTGCCCTCGACGATGAGTGAGGACACCAGGTTTATTACATGAATTTCACACCTGTCGCATTTCACACCTGTCGCATTTCACATGTGTCGTCTTTAAACCCTGTCGCCTTTAGACCCTGTCGCTTTTAAACCCGGACGCCTTTAGAACTTGTCGTTTTTAAGACTTGTCGCTTTTCATCTCGAACGTAGAAGCAGATTTCATCTTAGAATCAGCCGGCGGTTTTGTTTGCTCGCCAAAGGTGTGCTGTCAAATAGCTTTGCCAAGGAGACGTGCGTGAGGCCCATTCGTTAAGAAGCTTTGCATCACTTGGCAATCCGATGCGCTTAGCACCAGCGCGCACTGCGCTGTCACCTGGCAAGAAAATATTGCTATCTGAGAGCACCCGCATACGCACATAATCGGCTGTCCACGGGCCAATACCGGGCATCGCGAGCAGTGTGGCGCGTTGATCCTCTGGGTCATCGTTAAACCCAAGCGTTAAAGACCCTTCAGCGAGCGTCCTTGCCGCACCTATTATCGCTCGGATGCGTTGGGCCGGGCCTCGCAGAGCCTCCTGCCCACGCTCTGCGATTACCTGCATAGTCGGAAACAGTATGTTTGCTCGACCATCTTCAGTATTGATCGGCTGCCCCAGGGTATGTACTAGATGTGTGAGCGCAGTGCGAGCGGCAGCTACCGAAATTTGCTGCCCAACTATTGTGCGAATCAGCATTTCGTGCGGATCGATCGCACCCGGAACTCTAATTCCTGGTGTCGCTGCGACTAGGGGCGTCAACTCTTTGTGCTGAGAGAGCGCTTGGTCGATAGCGCGAGCATCAGCATCAAGATCAAAAAGCCGCCTCACGTGTAAAGCGAGCTCCCCCAGATCTGCAACATCAGTTAGCTCGGCCCGCAACAGTAATTGCGGGTAAAGGTGTTCGTATGAATGCGATTCAGCATGCTCGGTCGGCTCGGGATCGCGTGTTTTGCTCAGCGCCTTATTCAGCTCTGAGCTTGGCCTTCTGCTTGGTCTTCTGTTTCGCTTTTGGCTTGGTTTTAGGTCTGGCGCTAAGCTCAGCTCGAACCAGGCTGGGCCTCCCGGCAGTCCGATTGTTCGCGAATAACTCGTGTCATTTCCGACTTCCATACCCGGTATGGCGTGGGCGGCCATCCGCTCAAAAGTGCCTCTAGCATCAAAGGGTTCGCTAACCTCGAGCGTTAATTCTTGGAGCATGATTCAATCATTGCACCAACCCTCTGTTTCAACTCAAGCTGAACATGAGTGCTCAGCCATAGGCACCTCGCATTCATCCAGCGCCGCAAACTGTCAGTTTAATTTGCTGATCTGTTCTATGCTGATCTGTTCTATGCTGATTTGACCTATGTTGATCTGACCTACGAGGTTTCTATTATTCATTTATCCCAGATCAACGTCATTGGGCAGAATGCACTTTTTGATTAAAGATTGGCTGGATATACACTAGCGCTATGGCATCACCTCGACTCTTCGAACCCATAACTCTTCGCGGCACCGAGATGCGTAATCGTCTCTGGATATCACCAATGTGCCAATATCAGGCTCTTGACGGGCTTGCCAATGATTGGCACCTCGTGCACTACGGTTCTCTTGCTCGGGGTGGAGCAGGACTTGTGATGGTCGAGGCTAGTGGAGTTGTGCCCGAGGGCAGAATCAGCCCGGGGTGTCTCGGTTTATGGAGTGATGAACACACTAAAGCATTACGTGAGGTTGTTAACGTTGTGCATCGTTGGGGCGGCAAGATCGGCATACAATTAGCACACGCCGGCCGTAAAGCTTCGCTGTATCCGATGCTCCCTGGTTTACCAGAAGGTTCCATTCCAATCGAAGATGGAGGTTGGGAAACCATTGCCCCATCAGCTGTAGCTTTTACTGGTCTACGTGAGCCAAAGAAGCTTACTCTCGAGGGCATTGAAGAGCTGATAGAGCAGTTTGTTGTAGCTGCCGATCGAGCGGTTGAGGCTGGTTTTGATGTGGTTGAAGTTCATGGGGCTCACGGATATATCATCTCGAGTTTTCTTTCACCTCTTAGTAATTTTCGTGAAGATGAGTATGGTGGCTCGCTCGAAAACCGCGCAAAACTTTTGCGTAAGATCGTGAAGCGCATCCGGGACAACCACCCAGATTTACCACTTGTCGTACGTATTTCGGCGAGCGAATGGCGTGACGACGGATTCACCCCTAAGGATGGAGCGCAGTTAGCCAAAATGCTAAAAGAGGATGGCGCCGATCTTATTGACGTGTCTTCTGCAGCGAATGTTGCAGAAGCGCGGATAAAGGCTGGGCCGGGCTACCAGACTAGTTTTGCTTCCGAAGTGCGTAAGGGTGGGCTTCCTGTTGGAGCGGTTGGAATGATAATTAGTGCGACACAGGCTGAAACGATACTGGTTTCTGGTCTCGCAGACGTCGTTTCTATTGGTCGGGAAGCTTTGCGTAATCCTTCTACTCCCCTGAGCTGGGCTAAAGAATTACGGTCAGATAGTTATCATGAGTATGTGCCTGACTCCTACTTTAGGGCTTGGCCACAACGTTAAACAAGGTATGAAAATCAACAATCTTTACAGATGCTTGTTACTCTTTGACAATGAATAAAAGAACAATGACGGTGACGAGTTCTGAGCAGAAACAAGCCTGGAATGACCGAAGGGTCCCCGCCCCTGAAGAAATCGCTCCCGGTTTTTGGATGGTTGCTATTCCAATGCCAGTTGCAGACATGCCCTATTCGTTCAGCTATGTGAAACTTGGAGAAGACGGAGTTTACATTCTTGACCCAGGTTGGGGAGAGCCGGCAAATATTGACGTTTGGTCTAAATTTTTGAAGGCCCACGGTCGCAAAATTGCAGACATTGTGATGATTCTTGTCACGCACAGCCACCCAGACCATATCGGGCTTACCACAGTCTTGCGGGAGCGTTCAGACGCTGAACTAGTTACGTCTAGTGGCGAAGCGGCGATCCTCAGAGGAGAAGTAAAAACTGGATTAAAAGATCTTGAAATTATTGAACGCAGACTTGAACGCTGGGGTGTCCCTGCACAGGTAAGAGAACAGATGCTTGCGGGATTCGGGCCGAACAACCGTTCTGTAGCTCCTATTCCCGACAGAATAATTGAAGATGGTGATGAAATAAATTTTGGCGGTTCTTCCCTCACTGCAGTTCTTACTCCAGGGCACACAAGCGGTCACATGTGTTTTGTCGATCACGATTCAGCAAAAATAATTACCGGTGACCACGTGCTCCCACAAATTTCTCCAGGGTTGGGACTAGGAGCATCACCTGAAAGCGATCCAGTTTTTGATTATATTTTAGCTCTTGAGGAGATGGCTCAATTCGATCATTGTGAGGTGCTTCCAGGGCACGAATACCGTTTTACCGGACTTGCAGAACGCAGCGAACAAATAGCCGCGCACCACCTACGCCGGAGTCGTGCATTTAGGGAACTCGAACCTGACCTTGGTGATGCTACTGTCTGGGAGTATGCGAGTCTTGCACCTTGGAGCCGAGGCTGGAAAAATCTTGAGGGTTTCATGTTGCATTCCGCTCTTACTCAAACAGAGCTGCATCTTATTTCGTTGCGCAACGGATCTCTTGACCGCTGGTTGGACGGAACTTGGGCTATGGAGCCTTGAGCGTAGGGCAGACAGTTGAGGTTGCAACGCATAGAGGCGTACTTGTACACGTTTATAATTCAAAAGTGTA
>DATJCC010000137.1:0-9962 GCA_035514995.1 Microbacteriaceae bacterium | reverse complement strand
CTCATGCCAGCAATTTTTGGGCTTATCGCAGGCATCGTTCCCTTCGTGTGGCCTGAATTCGCGCTTTCACTGGTAGCCGTGGCGACTGGCTTGATCCTTTTAATCTGGGGATTAACTGCCATCATCGTATCTTTTCGTCGAAAAAACGCCCCACATGTCACCGGAAATATCATTATTCATCGCTGAGATTTAGTTTCTCACTAACTCATCAACCATCAAATCTTCACTAGTTATAGGAGCTTCATGACACCGCGCACACTGTTTCGCACGTTTGCCATAGCAGAAATGTTTACATGGGGCGGGCTAATTACCGCAATCATCCTACGTGCAACAGAAGTCACAAACATTGTCCCTATCGCAGGCGGAATCCACGGTTTCATTTTCTTATGTTACAGCGCCTCAACAATTTTTGTGTGGGTGAACCAAAAGTGGCGCACAGGAACAGGCCTTACCGGTTTACTTCTAGCGATCGTGCCTTTCGCAACAGTGCCGTTTGAAATCGCAGTGGATCGAAAAGGGCTCCTCAACGGAGGTTGGCGTTTAGCGCCAGGCGGCGATAAACCACGTGGTTTCATCGAGCACGTTCAAGCATGGGTGCTCGCACGACCTATTATTTCAATACTGGTTTTATTGGCTCTCGTAGTTGCACTTTTCTTAACGCTGTTGTGGTTAGGTCCTCCTGTTCCCCGTTCCTAGCCTCAACCAAGCCAGCGAAATGGTTGAGTAACAACACCTATATGCAGATATTTTGATTGTCTTACGCGCAACAAAAAAATAGAAGCGGAGGTCGAGAACAAACTCGGCCTCCGCTTCTATTTTGATTGCTGTTAGCTGTACATTACATACACTTTTGAGAGGTGTTCGGTCACGTCCCAGTAGCCTTTCCACCCTTTATCAAAAACTACGAGATCGCCAGCTTTAACGCTGACTGGTTCTTCACCGTCACGCTCAACAGTCATCGCACCACCGAGCACGTAGATGACTTCTCCCCCATCTTCAAATTCCCAACGAGAGCGGCCCGTGTCGGTTTCCCAGAAACCGACGTCATGTCGCTCATCGGCTGACGAGAAAGAATTGAAATATTTAGTCTCAATGGATTTTCCCAATGGATCTGCAAGTGGAAGCGCAAGTGGTTCTACTATCTTGTCAGCTTCTGCAAGTTCATTTACCCGCAATACAATCGCCATCGACTGCCCTCTCATATTTTAGTTCAGTAGTCATGGGCACTTCGCCCACAGTAATGTTATCAACAAAAACGTGCTCTAAAACGTTTCGAGTATTTCTGCCGCTGTAGCTTCACCAGAAAGCACTGCACCCTCCATATACCCGTTCCAAATTGTGGAGTATTCGGTTGCCGCCCAGTGAATTCTACCTACAGGTGCGCGAAGTTCTTCACCAACTGAAGTCCATGTTCCAGTGGTAAAGTGTGCTCCATAACAGCCTCTACTGAACTCTTCATTCGACCAGTCTTGTTCTATAAAGTCGATTGGCTTTTTAGCTTTCTGACCGAAATGTTTCACTAAGCAGTCGATGAACACTTCACGCCTTTGAGCAGTAGTGAATTTCGACCATTTTCGACCTTCATCACCTTCTAAAAATCCAAGCATAATGCCATATTTAGAGCTTGGATTTGAGTTATCGAACGTTACTTTTACAGGTCCTTCAGCGCTTCCGACCTGCCCGTTAAGTCCAAAGTCACGCCAAAATGGGCGATCATAAACAAGAAACATTTTGATGACCTGCCCCATTGGTACCCTTTGCGTCAGCTGGTCTCGTCTGCCCGATAACGGCGGGTCATAAACGAGACGTCCAGCAAGAGTTGGCGGGATAGCCACTATCACTCGAGAAGCATGGAAATTTCTGCCATTGCTGGTGGTCACTGTGATCGAGCTCGCGCCATCTGGCTCATTATTTTGGGTAATTTTTAATGCTGGATCCCCAAAAACAATCTGATTTTTGAGTTGCTTTGCAAGTCGTTCAGCAATCAGGGCTGCTCCACCATCAATTCTGTGCTGTTGTGCACCACGGTCTACCGCCATCAGTGTTTCAAGATCGCCCCCGCTTTTCGCATAAAAAGCGGCGTGCAGTAGAGACATTTCTCCAGGTTCCGCAGCAAAAATAGTTTCACTCGCGACTTGAAAGTATTCCCTTGCCGATGCAGTACGCAGATTCTTCAAAATCCAGGTCTGTAAGGTTTGCTGATCTAGCTTTTTTGCGTTTTTTGTTTGCCAGGGTTCAAACAAATTAACTTTTTCTGAGAGTCGTTTAAACCGTGCCAAACCTTGCGCTAAATCTGCCAAAACAAAGGGATTTAATTGAGGAATAGCGCCCTTCGATGGTTTCATACGGACGGTCTTCGAACCAAGACTTATTAAAGTATGCCCATCATTGTAAGTTGCTAGAGTGGCAAGTTTAAGCTCTTTTAGTAGCTGATACATGCGACCCTGCCCAGGTCCGATCCACTGTCCGCCAAGCTCGATCCATTGACCGTCTTTTAGATGTCCGTTTTTTAATCGACCACCGACCCTATCTCGGGCCTCGATCACCAGTACAGTTTTACCCTTGCGTTCTAGGTGCCTTGCGGCAGAGAGCCCTGCAAGTCCCGCACCAACAATTATGACATCAGCGTTTCTTGACATCTAAAACCATTTCTCATCGTTGAGGTACTGTAAAAATCGTTGAATTTTTCAGGATTCTATTTCAAGGATTTTGCTTACAACAAGCCGGATCTCAGTTCTGCGGCAGATTTTGGGGAGAGCAGCCCTGGCGCAACATCATATACCGTTTTTGCGCCAAAATCTTGCCGCAAAGCTAAGCGGTGGGCCGCTCTTGCGTAGGCGACCAAGACACTTGCAGTAAATTCGGGGTTAGACGCTAATGCTAAGCGATACTCAATAATCTGTTTCACTCCCGGCGAAGTCTCACCCGCGCGGATCACAAAACCTCCATGGGGCATACCTGAATGCTCCCGCTCGAGGTCTTCTTCGCTGATAAAGATCACTTTCGTCTCATACGGCTCAAAATAGTCAGGCATAGAAACTATTTCTTGACGCACAGACTCAGGGTTAGCGCCTTCATCTAAAACCACGAAACATTCGCGTTTGTGCTTTTCCTTAGTGCTTAACTTAGGCAAGTCTCCAGCCCGGATCTTGGCGATTGCATCTTCTGAAGGGATCGTGTACTGCACTCCAGCTTTCACACCTGACACCCTTCTGAGCGCATCTGAATGACCTTGGCTCAATCCTTTCCCCCAAAAAGTGTATGTTTCACCAACCGGCACGATCGCTTCACCAAACATCCGGTTGAGAGAAAACAGCCCAGGATCCCAACCCGTTGAAATTATTGCGACTTTGTTGCCTGATATGGCTGCCTTATCGACAACTTCAAAATGTTCTGGAATTTTTGCGTGGTTATCGTAGCTGTCAACTACATTAAATAATTCTGCAAAAGCTGGGGTCTGCTCAGGCAGGTCTGAGCGAGAACCCCCGCACAAGATAAGAACATCAATCTCATCGCTCATCAAATTTAAGTCGTTAAACGGCAACACTGGTGTGCCATCAGTCACAACCTCACTTGGGTCCCTCCGTGAAAAAACTGCAATAGTTTCGAAATCTTTTTGCGCGCTAAGAGCGGTCTCAACTCCACGACCTAGATTTCCATACCCTACGATTCCAACCCTGATGAGCTTTGTGCTGTTTATGCTTATCACCTTTTTAAATTAACGCCAATAATTGTTTGCAGCCGCCACTGTCTGAAAATTAATTGCGACAACCTGTGATGCCATCGTTAAGCTGTCAGCATTCTCTGCGTAGTCCGGCCTTAAACGTTCCCGCACCTCAGCAGACGGTTGTGTAAATTTCACTCCGAGCCTTGAAAGCTTCAAGGCTAGCTGGAACCCAGCCTCTGGGTTAGGAGTTATTAGAGTGGGCAGATATTGTTCAGTCACTTTGACCTCCAAAAATAGTACCTCACTCACTGCACTGAGTGAGTAGCACTAGTCTACTCCTAACATTTCAGGTAATAAAGCTTTTCTGTTAGCTTCCGTTTTGCCGCCAACTTTCTACGAAAGTTGACCCCTGCTCCAATCTCAAACGAGGTGAGGTAGAATTTTCGCCAACAATTGTAGTTCTTTCAACCCCTTTAACCTGTCCAACTTTTTGATCATAGGCGGTTATTTGACCCAATTCTGCATGCGTTTTATGTTCGTATTCGTGTCGTTTATTTGTATTTCGGTACCTTAAAAAAATATATGAATAAAAACCGACAGCGCCAATCGGTCCCGCAAGCCAGAAGAGCGGACCGTCGTCGTCTGAACTTACAGTCGAAGCACGTAAAACTTCAGTGTCGTGGTAAAACTGCAATAAAATATCGTACATTACAACGCCTATCTGATGAAGAAATCTAAGAAGCCACCGACCACGGTGCCAACGATACCGATCGCTATCGAAATGCCTAGAAGTCTGCCCTGTCTGATTGGTACGCTACCCATGGTTTGAGCAGTACGGCCATTAACAGCAACGTAATGCGTCAGCCCTTTACCGCTTCCCTTATCTTGATAGTAGCTGTACAACCAGACAGGCAGATATACTGCCACCCATCTAGTACCTTTAACTTCAAGTCTTTCTTGTTCCCAACGCACACGACGATCGTAAGCTTTAATGCTGTCGTTAACTCTGCTACGCCCAATTGACATGACCCGATCGTAGGCGCTGGGCACCAAACCGGTGACGTCAAGGTCACGTTTTTCAGAGGTGAATCCACGCATATAGTTAGCGTTATAAGACACTGCTTCTTTAACGTCAAAAGGCTGTATCGCGTTGATTATATTATTGGTGTTGCGAGAAGTATCAATGTTAGCCCGCTCCTGCGAAGATTCAATCACCACATCATCTACCGCAAGATCAAATTGTCTGCGCACTTGATAAATATCAGCGTCGTAGAGTGTGACTGAATTATCACCACGTTTGACTGAATAAGAGCGCGTTTGGACTTCTCCGTGACCAGACAAAGTTAGGTTAGTATTAGCATCAATGATCAAATATGGCATATATACGCCAACCACTTCTGTGGCCTTGAACTCCTGCACGAATTTGGGATGTGCAAAAAATTTGCGAGACTTCACAAATTCATCGATCTTTTTGATTGCATCTTCTTTTGTGACAGAAAATGGCAGTAGCCCATCTGGCACCGCTCCGTTTGGAAGCTGCTGATTTATTGACAACACATTTCGACACCAGTGGCATCTTGATTGTTGAGCTTCTGCAGTATTTACAACCACTTCGGCGCCACAAGCTTGGCATTTCAATGTCAGCACGTCTTCTGTAGACTCAGGTATGTCGCTCGCACCCGAAGCGATAATCATGCCTGATAGCTCTGTTACGGGCGCGTCAAAGCCGTGCTTGGTTTCAATGCTCTGTTCTGCCCATTCATGTCTACAGAAGTGGCAGATTAGAAGCCCTTTGCCTGCTCGAAGTGATATCTCAGTTGAACCACATCTCGGGCATTTATCTAAACCGTCTGATTTGCCAGAAGAAGTGTCTACTATGCGAGGTTCACTATTGTTTGGTAAGAGCGGATTCTGCGCATTTGTGTCGTGTGCGGTTTCTTCTTGCACGGGTGCAGCTGTTGCACCAGGATCCGAGGCGCCGCCTTCAGGCATGTCGTATTTATCAAACGGAGCCGCTGGCGGTTTAAAATCGGGAGGTACGCCCTGTGAAGTCGCTTGATCAGCCCATTCTTGATTGCTCTGATTGGGTTGGCCTTTTTGACCCGCGGTCTTGCCCTCTGGCAGATCTGGGTTAGTCATCTATTTAAGTCTCTCTAACTTTTACAGACCGAGCACACGTTGTTTAGCCGCATCAAAGTCTTCTTGTGAGATGAGACCCTGATCGAGCATCTGTTTAAACTGAGCGAGCTTAGCTACCGGATCTTCTGCTGCTGCGGGAGCTTCAGTAGTAGCAGGTGGCTGTTGCGCAGGAGGTTGTTGCGCCTGTTGCTGCTGACCTTGTGGTTGTTGCTGCCCCTGCTGAAACGGGTTTTGGTAGGGCGCTTGTTGCTGACCCTGCTGTTGGAAGTTCATAGCCTGCCCAGTCATGCCTAGGCCCATGCCCATCATCGCCATGTTGCCACCACCGCCTTCACCTGCGGCTTCAAATCCACGCGCAACTGACTGCTGCAAGAATGCTCCACCGCGGCTGCCAGAAAGAGCATCGGCTTTCTGCACATCGGCGAGAAGTTTTCTTGTAACTTCATCGTATTCAATTGATTGGATAGCGGTGCTTACGATTACAAGACCGCGTTGACTTTCCCACTGATATCCGTTTTCAACTGCCTGAGATAGCGACTGTGCGAAGCCCAAAGAATCACTCTGAATGCGCGCCATCCTGTTGCCCTTTTCAGGGTCGTTAGTATAAATCGAAAATGCGGGCGCTAGTGAGCCAACAACCTCATTAAAGAGTTGCGATGCAGCGTCGTTATCTAAATCTGTAAAATCAAAAATTTTAGCATCAGCACTGTAGTAAGCGTAGGGAACGAACTGTTTTACAAACAGCACCGGATCTACAATTTTGATTGTGTATGTTCCTCTTGTGACAGCACCAACCTGTGTGCCTAGGAAGGCATCGTCCCAATAGATTTCTGACTGTGTGCCAAACCTGTTATTAGGAATCTCTTTTAGATTCACATAAAAAGCGAGGTGCTGAGCAGGTGGTTGCCCACCATACTTGAAACGTTCCCAAGAAGATTTGACTAGAGCACTGACAAAACCACCCTCAGTGAAAATCGATTGACCTTGAGTGTCATCAGTTGAATATTCGTAACCACCAGGGTCTGTAATCAGACCGGTTATTTGACCATCATGAAAAGTGACAAGGCCATAGCCTTCAGGAACAACAATTTTTGAACCGTGAGTGATGATGTTTTCAGAAGCTTTAACATTTGAACCTCGGCCAGCATTAGTGCCTTTGTGCACAGCAGGGAATATTGCAGCCGTGGGAGCTAAACCTTCAGGTGGCACCAAAAAATCGACCCATTGGTCAGCTAGGGTTCCGCCTACCGCCCCGGCAACTGCTTTAATAAATCCCATGTTCAGTTCCTCCTAAAACTTGGCAGCCACGTCGCCACCTATACAACCGACTTTACAGCAAAGGTGGTTGGTATTAAAGTCGCGCAATTATTTATGTGCGAAATTGTCAAAGATAATTTTTGGGTAGCACCACGCTCTCTTAAGATAAACTTCGTTTATGTACCCTAAAAAATTCTTCTTGAGAGCCTCCTCTCTTCTTGTGGCAGTTGGTTTATTTGCATCTTTGGCCGCTTGCTCTACTAGTTCTGGCATGGATTCTTCAGTCGAGGGTGGTGCATCTTCGACTGGTCTAATGCTTGATGAGTTTGCGGCTATGGAGGATAGTGTCGAAAGCTTCGAAGACAGCATGTTTTCACAAAAAGACACTATTGCTGAGGCCTCTGTGATCCGCACCGGATATCTAACACTGAGTGTCGAAGATCCTGCTGGATCTTTAAATGATGTAACAGAAATTGCAAATAAGTTTGGTGGCAGTATCGAGAACAGGTTTGTTTATCACGATAGTGAGGGCAACCTTAGAAACTCTGAGCTACAGCTAAAGATACCTTCAGACAAGTTTGACGAAATCTTCGAAGAATTAACCCAACTTGGTCATGTTGTTGAAGACCAACGCTCTGACACCGATGTCACGCTTGAAAGAACTGACCTACAAGCTCGTGTTGGCGCGTTGAAAGACTCAATAGCACGTCTTACTGAGTTAATGAAAGAGGCAGACAGCACAAGCGATCTTTTAGAAGCAGAAGCAGCCCTCTCAAGCAGGCAACAAGAGCTTGATAGTTTGCAATCACAATTAACCGTGTTGGAAGATCAAATTTCTTACTCCCGCATCTCGGTTTCACTCGTCTCAAACGAAACAATACCCGGTGGTCCCGCAAACTTTTGGGGTGGAATAGTGGTCGGTTTTGACGCTTTGCTTAAGTTTATCTCTGTTGCCTTTGTCGCGTTCGGTGTCGCTCTTCCATGGTTAGGAGCCATCGCCATACTTGGCTTACTCCTATGGGGCATTATTCGTATAACGCAAAAGTCAAGCCGAGCAAATAAGTAGATCGACAACTATAATTGACTTAAAGCTTCTTTCAAAGAAGAAGTTTAGGAGGCCATGTGAAGTATGAATTTGAGAGCATCCCGGTAACACGCCGCAGAGAAGGTTTTGCTTTCGCATCTGATTACCGCGATGTCATAAAAAGCCGCGCATCTGAGGGTTGGGTATTTGTGCAAGCTATAAACCTCGAAACTCACGCAGACCCGCGCCTAGAACTCGTATTCACTAAGGAAGGAAGTTAATCATGAGACATCCACTAAGAGTTTTTCAATCTTTTACCCTTTTACTTGCAGGTCTTTTTGGGCTGTTCGTGTTTATGGGCAACCTAATGGATTACGACTCCAACTACCAGTTCGTTAAACATGTGTTGTCTATGGACACCACATTTGAAGGTAACGCTCTAATGTGGCGTGCCATCACTGAACCGTGGATTTGGACTGCTGGATATATCGGAATAATAGTTGCTGAAGGCGTTTTTGCTCTAGTAGCAATAGTTGGTGCTTTCAAAATATACTCTGCTAGAAATGCCTCATACTCTGTTTATAACAGTGCCCGCGCTTGGGGATACACCGCTTACGCACTAGGGTTTGTAATCTGGTTTCTAGGGTTCATCATTATCGGTTCAGAGTGGTTTGCAATGTGGCAATCAAGCTCTTGGAACGGTAAAGACACTGCGATGGGAATCGTAACCCTTTGGGCGGGTTTCGCAGTCTTGCTCGCCATTAACGAGCCAGACCCAGAAAGAGAAACGGTCTAATATTTTGTTGTGGGGTGGGCTCGTTCCACCCCACAACATTATTTTGTTCGCACATGTGCCAGCGATAAAAAGGTAAAAACTCGCTACGCTTGTATTTATGGTCCCAGCTCCAACTTTTAAAAAGTCTCGTGGATTATCTGATGTAGACGAAATCACAGAAACCATTAATTTGGCGTTCAGCACCGACCCCACATGGGCTCCCGTGCTCACTTTCGATGGTGACCTCGCCAGTTCATATAAATACTGGCGATTGTTCGTAAATTCAGCAGCGCGGTTTCCGTGGACATACACCTCTGCTGATGCTACAGCTGTTGCTGTCTGGTACCCACCAGGTGCAGATGAGCTAACTAGCGCAGAAGAAGCTGGTTTTTTAGATTTTGTTGAAGAAACGCTTGGCTCTGAAAGAGCAAAAGTGCTTTTTCAAATTTTAGAAGGCTTCGAAAAAGCAACACCTACCGGGGACTTCTTCTACTTGAGCCTACTCGCCGTGCACCCAAAATACAGTGGCTCAGGTCTTGGTATGCAGCTTTTATCTCAAAACCTACAAGAGATAGATGCGCTAGGAAAACCTAGTTTTTTGGAGTCATCTAACCCAGCAAACGACTACAAGTACGAGCGACTAGGTTATCAAAAGCACGGAAAGATAGAACTTCCTTCAGGAATTACGATTTCTACTTTTTGGCGAGATCCTGCCCCAGTCATCTAGTCAGGCCTATGACTTTAGCGGTCCTATGACGACAGTTCAAACTAGTAAATGTAGCAAAATTTGAGATCAGTAATTAAGTGTGAAACCTTCCGAATCAGGTTTGTCAATCCACCTAGTCATCGATTTTATATCTTTTGACAAACAGGTTTGATTATTTTATATTAACGAACATCACTTTGCTGTCAACAACTGTTTTGTACTCAAATCTGTTTCGGTTTCTGAGTTTTCGGAATTTGGCACGATTACCGCCCTATCAACTCCCCACGAAACCGAGACATCATCACCTCGTCTTATCTCTAAAGAATCGGTGCTACGTGAGGTTCTAACCTCAATCTCTTTACCTTCAGCTGTTGCAACCAAGAATAGCAACGAA
>DATJCC010000136.1:0-42607 GCA_035514995.1 Microbacteriaceae bacterium | reverse complement strand
CACAACAAGGCAGAGTGAGACTCTGCGTCTTCTTTGTGCACATAATGCAGATCGTTTGTTGCCACCAGAGGCATATTTAAATCTTTAGACAACTGCCTGAGATCTTTTTGCACCCTGCGCTCAATCTCAAGTCCGTGATCCATAATTTCGCAGAAGAAATTATCTTTGCCAAAAATTGCTTGAAACTCAGAAGCTGCTTTTAGCGCCTCGTCGTACTGCCCCAAACGAAGCCGTGTTTGTATTTCACCAGAAGGGCAACCCGTCGTAGCAATTATTCCATTTCCATATTGCTCTAAAATCTCGCGATCCATACGCGGCTTGAAATAATATCCCTCTATAGATGACAAAGACGAAAGCCTGAAGAGGTTGTGCATGCCTTCTGTGGTCTCTGCAAGCAGCGTCATGTGAGTGTAAGCCCCAGCGCCAGATACGTCATCGCCAACGCCATCTCCCCACCGCACCCGGGTTCGATCTGACCTATGAGTTCCTGGTGTCAGATAAGCTTCGATGCCAATGATTGGTTTGATACCTCGGTCTTTTGCGCTTTTCCAAAAGTCGAAAGCTCCAAACATGTTCCCATGGTCTGTAACTGCTATTGCCGGCATTCCCTGCTGCGCCACAGCATCTACAAGAGGCCCCACCCGTGCTGCCCCATCAAGCATTGAATATTCGCTGTGCGAATGCAGGTGAACAAAGCTATCGTTTTTTGCCACTCATCCTCCAGGTATTTCTGTCTTCTAGAGTACCCTGCAGACCTGAGTCGTTTTGGTTAAAGGCGCAAAATCTGCAATGCGCGTTTTAAATCTGCTGGGTACTTGCTTTCAAACTCAACTCTTTTAGCTGTGCCGGGGTGAGTGAATGCTAATTTCACAGCATGCAACCACTGCCTATCTAAGCCAAGTCGCTCTGCAACCTGTGGGTCACTGCCATACATTGGGTCACCGACGAGCGGGTGCCCGTGTGCTGCCATATGCACTCGAATTTGGTGGGTGCGTCCTGTTTCTAGTTTAATCTCAAGCAGTGAAGCTGACATAAATACTTCTAACGTCTTGTAGTGCGTCACTGAGTGTTTACCCCCATCAACCACAGCAAATTTCCATTCATGACCTGGGTGTCTTGCAATGGGCCCCTCGATAGTTCCACTGAGAGGGTCTGGATAGCCTTGCACCACTGTGTGATAAGTCTTTTCGACAGTTCTCTGTTTAAAAGCCTTTTTTAGAACTGAATAAGAATTCTCGCTTTTAGCAACCACCATCAAACCGCTTGTACCGACGTCAAGGCGTTGCACAACCCCTTGACGTTCGGGCGGGCCAGACGTTGCTATTTTATATCCGGCTCCAGCAAGTGCACCAAGAACTGTAGGTCCGCTCCAGCCTAGCGATGGGTGCGCTGCAACACCAGCAGGTTTATCAACCACAATTAGGTCTTGGTCATCATAAACCACATTCAACTCCGGAAGATCTACAGGCACTATTTTGGGTTCTTGCTTTGGAGCCCATTCCACTTCAAGTAGATCTCCGGTTTGCACGCGATCAGATTTTTGGGCTTTTTCACCGTGTAAGCGGGCCCCACCGCCCAAAATTATGTCTTGCGCAAATGTTCTAGAAAACCCAAAAAGCTTCGAAAGTGCCTGATCAATACGAGTTCCGTCTAAACCTTCTGGAACAATTACTGTGCGATTTTCAAGCATGAGGGTCTACCAGCTCATCAGTATGCTGTTTTTTATCTGGCAGCAGAGTAAACAACAAAAAAAGTCCCATGCCTGTAACGATAGCAATATCTGCAACATTGTATACAGCAGGAACTATCCAGGGCGTAAAAATGAAGTCAATTACGTGCCCAACACCGAAACCTGGCTCTCTAAAAAACCTATCAATCAAGTTCCCTAAGGCACCAGCAAGCACCAAACCAGAAACCACAGCCCAGCGGACCATAGTTAGATAACGAGTATAAAAAATCACAAAGATGGCTACTGCTGATGAAATTATTGTAAACACCCAGGTAGCTTCTTCAAGAAAAGAAAATGCAGCACCGGGGTTTTTTACTAGCACCCACTGCAAAGCAACGCCCCATATTTTTACAGGTTCGCCAATATTTAATGCCTGCAGTGCCCAGTTTTTAGTTAGCTGATCAATCGAAACTATTAGTACAGCAATACCGAATACTATTAGCCACAAACGAAGCTTATGTGCCTTTTTAAACACTCGCTACGTTCTAATTTATTTCTGGGGTTATCTTATCGCCAACTGTTACATCAAGGTTTTTAAGTTGCGCTTCAATATATGAACGAAGTGTAGTGCGATATTCACTTTCGTAAAGACGCAGATCTTCAATAACTGATTCAACATGCAGGCGTTCATCACCTAACATCTTAAGCTCGTTGGCTCTTTGCTCCTGGGCTTCAGAGACAAGCTGATGCGCCTTCTTTTCAGCGTTAGAGATGAGTTCAGCTTTGGTTTCTTCGCCCTCACGCACGTGCTTGTCATGAAGCTCAAGTGCTAGCTGAAGCATCGCTGAAGATTTAAGCGCATCTGGACTGACATCAGTTTGTTGCTCGACGGGAGCTTCTTGTTGCGTAGACTCGTGACTGCTTGCAACAGCAGATACCTGCGGCGAATCACTTTCTAAGTGATTGGAAGTTTTTTGTGCTTCTTCGAGCTGTTCGTTAGCTGCATCAAGTTTTGCCTGCAGTTCTTGCACCTGAGCTTCTAAAGCAGCTTTTTCATCTTCAAGCGCTTTAAACTGATCAACGATAGTGTCTAAAAAATCGTCGACCTGGTCAAGGTCGTACCCGTCTCGAAATTTAGTTATTGTAAATTTCTGGTTCAGAACGTCATCTGCCGTCAAGGTCATGTCTGAATCTCTTTCACTCGGTGAACACTTTTTTAAGTTTACTACTAACTACGCTAGCAAAAATTTCAAGTTTATATTAAACCTTAAGCTTATTTGTTAATTTTAATTTTAAGAAATCAGGCCAATGAGGATTAAGCATCCAAGCATTGTCAGCATCCATCCCAAATCTAGTTGAATCGTACCTAACCTGATGGGCGGAATAATTTTTCTAAAGAATTTAATCGGGGGATCGGTCACAGTAAAGATTAGTTCGCTTAATATCAAGAAAAACCCCTTCGGTTTAAAAGAAGGCCTTAAAACCCTAATCCATTCGAGCACGAATCGCGCCCAAAGAAAGTATGTGTATATTCTCAAAACAACACGGAGAATAGTTAAAACCAGAAGAAGAGCAGACACGCAGTCCTACTGTGCGACGAAGAATGAACCTGATTCAGACTCAATCTGTTGCTCAGGTTCGTCACCTGTGACCAAAATATGCTCAGGACTGAGCAAAAATACTTTATTGGTGACCCGTTCAATGCGGCCACCTAGTCCCATAGCAAGACCGCTAGAAAAATCAATCATCCGTTTAGCATCTGCATCAGTCATTCTAGAGAGATTTATGATTACGGGAATACCTTCCCGGAAGCTCTCGCCTACTGTCTGCGCATCCCTGTACTCGGCAGGGTGCACCGTAAGTATCTCGTTCATTGCAGTTGAATCTCCCGCGGCCGGCATGACCCTACGTAGCGGTGTCACTTGAGCCTTACTAGGTGTTGTGGGTCGCTCTTCTTGCTTTTTCACGACTGCTGTATTTTCTTGAAGAGTTTCATCGAACTCTTCTTCAGCCAGTCCCAAAAAAACCATGGTCTTTTTTAGTGGGTTGCTCATGAGATTCTCCTCTAGCGATTAATCTTATTCACGAGATTATCCCGTTTTTGGTCTTTCTCCGGTGATTAACGACCCAATTCTTAGGTGTGTCGCACCAAATTGGATGGCTTCTTCGAAATCGTGTGACATACCAGCAGAAATATCAGTGGCATTGGGAGCGAGTCTACGCACCTTTTCTGAGTATTCTGCGAGCCGTTCAAATGCTGACTCAGGTTTTTCACCTAACGGGGCAACAGACATGATGCCCCTGAAGTTTATGGTGTTTGTGTTTAAAATCTGTTCTACAGTAGTTTCGATCTCAGTGGGTTCTACACCACCTCGACCAGGGTTGTCGGTTAGATTTATCTGCAAAAATCCGTCGATCACGTCTTCAATTTTAGAAAGAACAGTTATTACTGAAGAACGGTCCAAAGAGTGAATCGTCTTAGCGTATCTTGCCGCTGCTCTTGCTTTTTTGCTCTGCAGTTGCCCGACGAAGTGCCAGTTCAGATCTAGTTCAGAAGTTTCGAGCGCTTTTGGCTCAGCCTCTTGGTGTCTATTTTCACCAAAATTACGCACCCCGCAATCGTGTAGCTTGCGGACCACATCGGCGGTGTGAAACTTAGTCACAACTATTAAAGTTATTTCACCAGCATCACGGTCTGCTTTTGTAGCAGCGTCGTCTATTCTGTGCTGCACCTCCGCAAGTCTTTTTGCATAAATTTCTATGTCATCGTTTTGCACAAAAAATCACCAGTTGTCTATTTCAGAAAATCGGGGATGTCTAAATCGTCACCCAGATCATCATTTGTAAAATCAGAATCTGCTAGCGAGTCGTGTTGCGCACTAGCTTCCGTATCTTGTGTTACGAAATCACTATCAGCTTCAATAAAATCACCATTTTCAGGCGAAACCGCTTCATATGCTTCTGCAAAAGTTTCTACGTGACTGCCACGACGACCAACCTCAGATGTAGCAGAACTTGTGTGGGCTTTTTCTTTTTCTTCGTCGAAGCCAGCCGCAATCACCGTAATGCGGACTTCATCGCCGAGAGTATCGTCTATAACCGTTCCAAAAATAATGTTTGCTTCTTCATGCACTACATTTTGCACTAGAAGTGAGGCTTCATGGATTTCACTCAAGGCAAGGTTCGATGACCCCTGAATAGAAAGTAAAACTCCGTGAGCCCCTTCGATTGATGCTTCTAAGAGAGGCGACGCAACAGCAAGCTCTGCCGCTTTGATCGCGCGATCTGCACCTCTTGCGGAGCCTATCCCCATCAATGCGGTACCGGCGCCTTGCATGACTGATTTAACATCGGCAAAGTCAAGGTTGATTAAACCGGGAGTCGTAATTAAATCTGTAATTCCCTGCACACCCGCCAAAAGGACTTGATCAGCAGCGGCAAAAGCTTCAATCATGCTGATTCCAGGATCACTTATCTCCAATAAGCGGTCATTTGGAACAACAATTAATGTGTCGACTTCTTCTTTCAGTTTCGTAACTCCAGCGTCAGCCTGCGCTGAGCGGCGCTTGCCTTCAAAACTAAAAGGTCTTGTGACTACGCCGATGGTTAAAGCGCCAACTGATTTCGCAACTTTAGCAACAATTGGTGCCGCTCCCGTACCAGTTCCGCCACCTTCTCCGGCTGTAACAAAAACCATATCTGCGCCTGAAAGAACTTCTTCAATTTCATCAGAATGATCTTCGGCAGCTCTGCGGCCTACCTCAGGGTCGGCGCCTGCGCCCAGCCCTCTCGTGAGCTCTTTACCTATATCTAATTTCACATCAGCGTCACTAAGCAGAAGAGCCTGAGCGTCAGTATTTATAGCTATAAATTCAACTCCCTGTAAACCTATATCTATCATTCGGTTAACAGCATTTACTCCACCGCCACCGACTCCGACGACCTTGATAATTGCGAGGTGATTCTGGTGGTCAGTCACGTTTGCTCCGCTCAATTGAAGTTTAAAGTTCTAGTTGAACTTTAAAGTGTATGTTCAGTAGACATTTATTACTGTTCACGTTAGATGTGTATTTACTGCCAGTGCCTGCGACACTCCGAAAACTTCTAAAAGTGAGTTCATTTTCATTGAAACACAGGCGATTTTGGAGAGGAGACATCTATTATCGTGACTTCCTGTTCCCCAAGTGCCTCTATGATTGACTCGAGGATCAAACTCTTATAGGAGTTTTCAGTAGCGTCACCCCACAAAACGTTCACTCCACTTTTTAGAGTCAGCATGACACTAAACGGTGTCGGAGCCTCAATAGATTCAACTTCTAGCCTGAGCTCTGGGCTGATTCCAAGTGCAACCAGAGCCGAAGCTTTGAACTCTTTTGAATTTATATCTGCGCTAGCCCCAACAGTGGTTGGTAGACCTTCTGGCTTATCTTCGCTGGTTACAACTTCAAGAATTACTCCTGCAGCGTCTACGAGCTCAAATTCCTCGCCTCTTGGCACCGCTAAAGCTGCTGTTCTTTCAACGATCATGACGCTCAGCGTGTCAGGCGGGATCAAAAGGGTTGTGTATTTTTCGATTAATTTGAAGTCTTTTAAAGCTTTTACAACTTCTGTGTCATCAACCAATGCAACAGGAGTTCCAATTAATGGTTCAAGTGCACTTTTTAACTCAGTTTCAGACAGTCGATTAGTCCCCTGCACTTCAATGTTCCGCACGGACATCACTGGCGTAACAACCCCAACCACAACAAACAACGCCAGACCTATAATGGCTGCAGCCGCTACAATTACGCGAATCCTACGCAATCTATTGAACGCAGTAAAACGTTTCTTTTCTTTTCTTTCCCGCCGTTTTCTTTGTCGCTTTGCAATCCGCACCTCACGTTTTGCGACTTTCACTTCACGCTTTGCAGTTTTCAACAAAGACTCGTCGTTATTTAAAACATCTGGACTTTGCGGTTTAGCTACTTTTTTTGAGGTGGCAGATTTAAAGTTTATTTTTTCTAATTTAGCAACGCGTGTTTGCTTCGAAGTTTTGTAGGTTTCAGCATATTCTGAGGGGCTACGTTTAGCAGGATCTTCATTTTGTGTGCTTGGCACGAACCCTTTAGGACGCTTCACAGTTAAACCTGTGGTTCATCTTGTCTTGATTCTTTTTGTTGAAGAGACGCTTCTAGTAGAGGAATGATCTGGTAAACAATTCCACAGCTCATAGTAATAACCACGTCACCAGGCATAGCAATCGCAGCAAGATAGTCTGCCGCTTTTTGCCAATCCGCCTCATAATGAACTTTGTTCTGATCAACAAATCGGCTAGAAACAAGCTCGCCTGTCACACCAGGGACCGGGTCTTCCCTAGCAGCATCAATGTCTAAAACTATTGTGTGGTCTGCACCAGCTTCTAAAACTTCTGCAAACTCCTTAGCAAACATTTGAGTTCGGCTATAAAGGTGCGGCTGGTGCACTGCTATGAGTCTGCCACTCGTGACAACAGGACGAGCTGAGGTTAAAAGAGCCTCAACTTCTGTCGGATGGTGAGCATAATCGTCGTAGATTTTCACGCCGTTGGTTTCGCTGTGAAACTCGAAGCGTCGTTTAGTACCTTGAAACTTTGAGACAGCATTTAACGCTTCTCCGGCGTTATAGCCTAGTGCAGTTAAAGTTGCCACCGCTCCAGCCGCATTCACTGCATTGTACTCCCCATACACTTTAAGTTCTGTCGCATATTCGTTGTCATCGAATTTTATACGCATTTTAGCTAAACCCTCAGTGTTTACTTCTACAATTCTCAAATCTGCATCTTTGCTGAACCCAAAAGTTATAACTTTTGCTCGATCAATTTTAGAGAGAACTTCAAGTGCGCCTGGGTCATCGGCAGAAATAACAACTTTTTGAGTGGCCTGGTTTGCAAAATCCACAAAAGCTTGCATAAAAGCTTCACGGCTTCCATAAAAATCCAAATGCTCGGGGTCAACATTTGTGATTAAAGCTATTGAAGTGTCATATAGCAAAAACGATCGGTCAGACTCGTCAGCTTCAATGACAAACAGTGGGTCACTACCGCCTCGGGCACTCAAGCCAATATTTTCTAAAATACCACCGTTAACAAATGAAGGATCGGCGCCAAGCTCTAAAATACCTGTCACAATCATGCCTGTGGAGGTTGTTTTGCCGTGAGCTCCAGCAACCGACAGTACTTTTTTGTTTCTGCTCAACCACGCTAAAGCCTGAGACCGATGCAAAACGGTGAGATTGCGTTTTAAGGCGGCTTGATACTCTGGATTTTCGACCCATAAAGCACCTGTAATCACTAATGTGTCGGCATTTTCGATATTTTTAGCGTCATGACCGATATGTACTTCGACTCCCAGCCCTCTAAGAGATTCGGTGTTGTAATTTTCAGAACGGTCTGATCCTGTGACCTCCATTCCAGCATCATGCATCATTTTTGCGATGCCGCTCATGCCTGATCCTCCTATACCAACAAAATGCACCCTACCTAGCTGCTTAGGTATTTCTTGGTTCAGGTCTGGATAGATCATTTTTGCTCCTGCTTCACATCAGTGTCAACTACACTCTGAACTAAATCGTAGAGCCGTTCGGTGCCGTCAAGGTTACCGACACTCAAAGATTTTTGAGACATTGCCGATAATGCTGTTTCATTTTGGATTAGTGGAATTAGAGTTTCGATTATCCATTCCACACTAATATCTGTATCTTCGACAAGTAGAGCACCTTCTGCATCCACGACACCGGCAGCATTTTTTCGCTGTTCACCATTGCCAGAGCGATAGGGCACAAAAACTGCAGGAATTCCGAGACCAGATATTTCGCTAACGGCAGTCGAACCTGCTCGGGAAATAATCATTGTGCTTGCAGCAAAAGCCAAATCCATTCGATCGCAGTATTCAATTACCTGATAACCTGCAACACCCGGGTCAACAATTTCAGTTAAACCGCCCCAAATGTGAAGAACCTGCAACCCATTATCAACCAGCAATTTTGCAGCCTGACTCATCGCTTGATTTATTGCTCTAGCGCCAAGTGATCCTCCGGTAATGACCAAAGTGTCACGCTCTGGGTCAAGATTAAAATATTCTCTTCCTTCTGCACGTTTTTCAGCGAGATTTAAAGAAGCTATTTCTTTGCGTAACGGCATACCCGTGACCTGAGCTTTTTTAATGGGCGTGCCTGCAAAAGTTACAGCAACGATGGCTGCACTCGATGCTCCTAATATATTCGCTAAACCTGGTCTAGCGTTGGCCTCGTGGATCACAACTGGCACACCTTCCCGTTTTGCGGCCCGATAAGCAGGTGCCGCAGCGTATCCACCAAACCCCACAACAACATCTACCCGTCTTTGGCTGATGATCTCGCGCACTTGTTTAATGGCGCGTAAAAAAGCGACGGGAAACTTCAAGGCGTAGCCATTCGGTCTTCTCGGGAAAGGTAGCCTCGCTATCGTGAGCAGCTCAAAACCTCTTTCAGGTACCAGACGAGACTCAAGACCTTCTTTAGTTCCCAAAACCAAAATTTCACTTTTTGGTTCGGTTTGTCTAATGTGCTCGGCTAGAGCTAAAAGTGGATTAACATGCCCAGCCGTGCCACCACCGGCTAATAAATATCTTGTCACTATGCCTTCCGAGCTTTCTTACGGTGCAAATGGTTTTGAATTCGACGAGCTTCTAAACCATCTCGTGTTATCGAAATCACTATACCCATTGCTATTAGATTAGCGATTAGAGCCGTCCCACCCGAACTAATAAATGGGAGCGGCACCCCTATAACGGGTAGCAATCTAACAACTACTGCGATATTTAGAAATGCTTGGCCAACTATCCACACCATAACTCCGCCGATGACAGCTCTGCCAAAGCGGTCGCGAGCAATTCTCATTGCTCGCACCATAGCAAAAGCTAGCAGAACATAGATTAGGATGACCGCTATCGTCCCGATAAGCCCAAACTCTTCTCCGATTATTGCAAAAATATAGTCATTATCTGCTGCTGGCAACCAAGACCATTTAGCTTTTGAACCACCAAGCCCCGAACCAAAAAGACCGCCTCCAGCAAGCGCCCAAATTCCATGTAGAGGTTGCCAGTCGTGACCACTGTAGTCTTCGCCCTCACCTATCAAACCAAACAGTCTTCGCATGCGGTTGGGGCTCGTTACTAGCAAGAAAATTGCTACCGTTGCAGAAACCAAAATAACCAGTAATATTGCTTTCCAGTCAGCTTCAGCAAAAAACATTACTGCGATCACAATCGCAAACATAACCATTGCTGTCCCAAGGTCTTGCCCTAGCAAAACCAGTCCCAAAGCTAACGCTGCTCCCGGTATAATCGCAGGAATTAAAGCATGTATTGTTCGATGAATCAGCTTTTCTTTGACAAGCAACACTGTGCCCATCCACACGATTAAAGCAATTTTTAAAAACTCTGAAGGTTGCATACTGATAGGTCCCAGGCGCAACCAGTTTCTGTTACCCCATTCTTCAATGCCAAGGGGCGTGAAAACCAGTAATTGAAGAAGTATCCCAACCCCTAAAAAAATCCACGCTAGTTTCTTCCAAAAAGCTATCGGCATACGTGCCGCAAAGATCATTAACGGAATCCCGATTAAAGTATAAATCGCTTGGCGCGCAAAACCACCGAAGAATCCTTGCTCTTCTACAAATGAAATTATCGATGATGATGAAAGAACCATTAATAGGCCAAACCCGGTCAAGAGCGACGTAAGCGACCAAAGCATTACCAATGGTAGAGCAGAGTTAGCTTCTAGGTCTTTGCCCAGGTTTAAACGCACCGAGCTAATAGCTCTAGGTGCCCCTTTATTATCACGTGGCGGTATTTTGTCTGCCACCGACCCCGTCATCTCCCTTTGAATTCTTTACTGCTTCAGCGAAACGCCGGCCTCTATCTTCATAACTATCGAACTGGTCTAATGAAGAAGCCGCCGGAGAGAGTAATACCGCGTCACCCTTTTGGGCTATAGCTTTTGCTTTTTTGACTACAGATTTCATAACAGTTTCAGTGTGCTCTTCATCTATCTCAAATACCGGCACATTTTTTGCGTGTCTTGATAGTGCCTGAAGCAATTCATCACGATCTTTTCCGATTACTATAACTGCTCTGAATTTATTTTGATATTTTTTTATAAGATCGTCAATATTCTGACCTTTAAAGAGGCCACCAGCAACCCACACGATGTTTGAATAGGACTTTAGCGAAGCTTCAGCAGCATGCGCGTTAGTGGCTTTTGAGTCGTCTATCCATTGAATCTCGTTATCGTGTAATACCAACTGCATTCTGTGGTCGTCTGGTTTGAATTGCTTAATAGCTGAAGTTATTTCTTCAGGTGAAACTCCTAGAGACCTAGCGAGAGCGGCAGCGGCTAAAATATCTTGAACCAGATGGGGTGAGCCCATATTCTGTTTCTTCAACTCGCTCATACTGTAAAGTTCTAACGCGCTTTTGGTACGTTCCTCATGAAAACCACGATCAATCAGCAACCCCTCTACCAAGCCAAAACCGCTCACAGGTGGTGTATCTAACCCAAAACTTACCGCCCGCGCCCCTTCTACAACATCAGCGTCAACCACCATCTGTTCTGTAATTGGGTCTTGACGGTTATAGACACAAGCGACCTGTGTATTGTTATAAATTTTTGCTTTAGCTTTTATATACTCATCGCGACCACCGTGCCAATCTAGATGATCATCAGCTATGTTTATGCAGACACTTGCATACGGTGAGATTTCACCAAGACGGGCAAGTTGAAAGCTTGAAAGCTCTACCACAAGCACGTCAAACCCTTGTGGATCTCGAAGCGCATCGAGAATAGGAACACCTATATTTCCAACCGGTGCAGCCCGCAATCCTCCAGCCAAAAGCATGTGAGCAGTCAGCTGGCTTGTAGTTGTTTTACCGTTAGTGCCTGTAACACAAACCCAATGAGCAACTTTTGAGGTTTTGTCTCGCAACCGCCAGCCTAATTCTATATCCCCCCATACCGGAATGTCTTGGCCGATGGCCCATTCGGTTAGAGGGTGTTTAGGTCTATATCCGGGCGAAACTATGACAAGGTCAGGATTAAACGTTTTTAATTCATAAAGCTGTTCTTCATCGCTATCTTTCTGCACAAATTTTGCACCGATGACCTCTAACAAACGTTCTGAGTTGTCATCTTTAGAACCAGCAATAACTAACACTTTGGCGCCAAGCTCTGCAAGAGTGTCTGCAACAGAAAAACCTGTTACTCCGAGACCTAATACCGCAACTTTAAGGCCGCGCCAATTATCATGCCAGCTTTTCAAAGCCAGAACGTCATCTTTACTCCATTTAATCACCGAATTAGTCACCGAAAAATCCATTCTGCATAAAATGCCCCGATGCCCGCCGAAACAAGCACACCAGCGATTATCCAAAACCTAACAACAACTGTGACCTCTGCCCAACCTTTCAGTTCAAAGTGGTGGTGAATTGGGCTCATCAAAAAGATCCTTCTACCCTTGGTCACTTTGAAATAGATCCTCTGCACGATTACCGAACCCGTCTCAATTATGAAGAGACCGCCGATCAAGACTAGCAACAGCTCTGTTCTGCTGAGAATAGCTAGTGCGGCGATTGCACCACCCAATCCTAAAGATCCGGTATCGCCCATATAAACATGCGCTGGGCTGGTATTCCACCATAAAAATCCTATAAGACCGCCTACAAAAGCAGCTGCTATGGTTGCTAAATCTAACGGATCTCGAACTAAATAACAGCCGGCAGCTTCTACTGCACTCGCACAAGCCTGATTGAACTGCCAAAATCCAATGATGACGTAAGCAGATAAAGCTAGGATCGATGAACCTGTTGCTAGGCCGTCTAGACCATCTGTGACATTAACCGCATTTGACGTCGATGTCACTATTATTACTACCCATAATAAAAAAAGACCCAAGCCAAAAAACGTGCCAAGTGACATAAAATCGAAGGGCAAATCTCTAAACAATGAAATATGTGTTGAGGCAGGAGTCAAACCTGCACTGTTTGCAAACTGTATCGAAAGAATTCCGAAGACAATAGCAATAGCAACCTGCCCAATAACTTTAGCCCAGCCTCCTAGGCCTAAAGATTGCTGTTTGTGTGTTTTTAGAAAATCGTCTATGAAGCCAACAGCTGCTAAACCAACGGTCATGAGTATTACCAGTAGCGCTGAAGCTGATGGTTTTTCACCCATAATCAATTTGCCGCTAAAGTAGGCTAAAACTGATCCAGAGATAAAAATTAGGCCACCCATTGTTGGTGTGCCACGTTTTGAGTAATGTGATTTGGGTCCATCTTCGCGAATGAATTGGCCCCATTGCATTCTTCTAAAGCCTTTCAAAAAGAGAGGCGTTAAAGCTATCGAATAAACAAGGGAGATAGCTCCGGCAAGAAGAAGCGCGATCATGCTAAAGCCTCTTTTACCTCATCGCCCAAGAATCTTAAGCCGGCAGAGTTTGAAGATTTGAAAAGAACAGTATCGTTTTGTTTTAGGGTCTGGAGAAGATATTTTTTAGCCTCCTCTTGAGTTTCAAAAAACACACTTTCGCCACTCCAAGAGCCTTCATTAATCGTGCTAATGTGCAAACGCCTAGCTTCTTCACCAACCGCGATTAGTTCGTCGATTCGAAGCCTCACTGCGAGTAGTCCTATGCGATCGTGTTGCTCCCCTGAAAACTGACCAAGCTCACTCATGACTCCAAGCACCGCGACAGTTCGACCTTCTGGGTGTTTCACCTGGGCGAGTGTTTTGAGAGCCGCCTGCATGCTGTCAGGGCTGGCGTTATACGCATCGTTAATCAAGGTTATGCCGCCCGTAGTCCTAGTGACTTCCATCCGCCATTTTGCTGGTCTAGTCGTTGCCTCTAGCACCGAAACAATTTGATCAATACTCATGCCAAATTCTGTCGCAACAGTTGCTGCTGCTAAAGCGTTCATTACGTGGTGCTCGCCTAACACAGGAAAAACAACCGGTGTTGATTCTGCCCCAATGCACAGAGTAAAAGATGTGCCCTTATCTGTGACGACAATATTTTTTGCCCAAACATCACTCTTGTCTGAAAGACCGAACCAGCGCACTCTTGCACGAGTAATTTCGGCCATCTGAGCGACCCTAGGGTCTTCCCTGTTCAAAACTGCAACAGCAGATTCTGGGAGATCTTTTACCATTTCGCTTTTAGCAGCAAATGTTGCATCAATACCGCCAAACTCACCAGCGTGTGCGAGGCCAACAGTGAGAACAACACCTATATGCGGTGGAGCCATCCTCACCAGTGCCGCAATTTCTCCTTTAGCACTCGCTCCCATTTCAGCAACGAGGAATTTTGTGCTTTCTTTTACCCTTAAAGCAGTCAAAGGGCCGCCAACTTCATTGTTGAAAGATTTCTCTGAGGCTACAGTTTCACCCAACCGTTCTAGCATTGCACCTAAAAGGTTTTTAGTGCTTGTTTTACCGTTAGACCCCGTGACCCCAACTATTTGCAGATCTCCTGTTTGAAGCGCACGCTGCACAACCTCTGTAGCAAGCATTCTAAGAGCAACTGTCGTGTCTTTTACAATTATTTGCGCAACACTATCGTTGGTAGGTTTTTCAGCTACTATAAGTGCCGCACCCCGCTCGATAGCTTGATCAACAAAAAGATGGCCGTCAGTGTCTTCTCCACGACGTGCAAAAAATATGTCCCCCGGCGATACAAGACGCGAATCGGTCTGTGAAAGTGAAGCAACTTTGGCTGTTTCCGTTTGTGAACTGTTGCCTAACTCCAAGGTCCCTTTTACTGCCTGAGTTATCTCTGCCAGGGTTAAAGCAATCAAAGTTAGTATCCTGCCTCGCGGAGAGCTCCGCGTACTTCATCTCGTGCCGAGTACGGAATCATGTTACCCGCTACTTCTTGATATGTCTCATGACCTGGCCCTGCATAAATAATAATATCTTCTTTAGAAGCAATTTTTATTGCATAGCGGAGCGCTTCGCGAGGGTCAGCTATTTCAAGTATTTCGGCGGGTCTTGTGGCTGTGTGTGCACCGGCTAGCAATTGTGCCCGTATAGCACCCGGCTCCTCGAAGCGCGGGTGGTAATCACAAATGATTAATACGTCGGAACCTTCAGAAGCTATTCTTCCCATCTCTTCTCGTTTTGTCGTATCCCGATCTCCATCTGCACCAAACATGAAGATTACCCGCCCAGTTTTCACTTCGCTTAAAGCATCAAATATTGAGGCAAAACTGCCTGGTGTATGCCCGTAGTCAACATAAAACCTAGGTCCAGCTCCTAGACTGCTAACAAGCTCCAACCTTCCAGGAATTTTTACCGGTATGGGTGCTGATCCGATAGCGTCTGATATTTTTTGTAGATTGAGTCCCGCTTCGTGAAGCATGATCAGCGCCAAAGCAGCATTTTCTGCCATAAAAGCACCAAATAGGGGCACGCTACCCCTAAAGTAGCTGTTATCTGGTCCTTGCAAAACAAAAGAAACACCATCTATATTCTGTCGAGTTATGGCTAAATGCCAGTCTGCTGTCTGGCCGTATTCGGTTGCCATAGTTGTGATAGGAATCTTGCTGTTTTTAACAATTTTGCGCCCAGCAGGCGTGTCAACAACTACGACACCTTTTTTTGCGTGTCTAGGGTTAAAGAGTTCGAGTTTAGCTTGAAAGTAGCTTTCCATATCACCAAACTCGTCTAAGTGATCTTGGGAAAAATTATTAAAAGCAACAACGTCAAAAAGCACTCCATCAATACGGTGTCTTACTACGGCTTGTGCAGAAATTTCAAGCCCAACCCCAGCTATACCTTCTTCTACTATTCTTGCAAGAAAAGCGTGTAATTCACTTGCCTCAGGTGAAGTTAGTGTGCTTTCAACTGTTGTGTCACCTATCCGTCTTTCGGCCGTTGTGCTGATGGCTGTTCGCATTCCCGCAACATTCATTAGAGTGTCGAGTATATAGAGCACACTTGTTTTGCCGTTGGTTCCAGTGATACCGAACAGTTTCAGATCAGGGTCTCTGGTTTTATAAATAAGCGCTGCAGTCTTACCAAGGATCAACCGCGGATTCTTCTTTGTAAGAAGCACCGGAAGGTGTTGATTGTGTTGCGGTAGTTCTCGCATTTTCTCAAGACCTTTATAGTCTGTAAGAATCGCTACAGCCCCAAGTTCTTGGACTTGTTCAGCAAAGTCGGCACCGTGTCTTTTCGATCCTGGCATTCCAACATACAGGTCGCCGGGTTTCACATCCCTTGAATCAAGTGTTACACCGGTCACAAATACTGGCTTTTCCGTACCGATTATTTCACATTCTAATCTCTCAGCAAGGTAGCCAAGGTCAACCGGCTCTACCTTTTTGGGGCGTATCGTCATATTCTCCTGGCTATCCATCAGAAACTATCCCACAAATAGCTTCCAATCTAGTCATACTAAACAGTTGTTTAATAGTACAGCGGATAAAGTTTTGGGGCGCCCTCAGAAGGAGCAACGTTCATCGCACGAATTGTTATTTCAGCAAGATCTTTAACTATCTTAATAGCCTCTGCCGTTCCCGTTGCATAGACAGCAGGGGAGTCGATAGACGAAACAATAACATACTGCGGATCATCAGCTGGAAAAATACCAGCAAAGGAGTGCACATACTCCTCTTTATAACCTCCCTGACCATCTGGCTGCTCACTTGTTCCAGTTTTTCCGGCAACACGATATCCCGGGATGTTTAAGACATCTTTGGCCCAAGACTCTTCTACTGCTGTCTCTAGAACTGCAATTGTTTCTGCCGCTGCTCGTTCACTAATAACTTTTATGGGTTCACCGTGATCTATCTCACTCCTCACTCCGTCTGATCCGACGCAACCTTTTACAAGGGATGGCGGAATCCTCACCCCAGCGTTTGCTATTGCTTGGTAGGCTCCGGCTGTCTGAATGATCGTTGAAGATAAACCCTGGCCAAAAGTTACGTTGTAGCTTGTCTGCAGATCCCAATCTTCTGCTTTATAAAGAAGCCCAGCATCTTCAAGTGGCATACCTGTGTTGGTTGATTCCCCGAACCCAAATTTGCGCATGTAATCGTAACGAGTCTGCGCATCAAGCTGAGTACCGAGCATCGCGGTACCAACATTTGATGAGAACGTCATAATGCCAGCAAGTGTCCAATTCTCGTAATCGTGCTGAAACCAATCAGAGAACCTGACGTTTGGGTCTGGGCTGTAAGTCCACGGTGTCTCGTATGGGGTGTGGGGAGTTGCGACACCCGAGTCTAATAAGGATGCTGTAGTTATTGTTTTAAACGTTGAACCGGGCTCATAGGGGTCTACATATGCGCGAGCCTCCCGCTTAGAGGCTTCGGAGCTGTCTATATCACCTGGGTCAACCGAGCCGTCCTCAGCTACTGCTAAAAGCTCACCTGTTTTAACATCCATAATTACTGCTCTCACCCAGTCTGCACCGAGAGCTGCCACTCTCTCATTAACAATTTGTTGTGACTGCCACTGTAAATCTGCATCAATAGTGAGTTCTACCGTTCCACCAGCTTCTGCCTTCTTTGCTATCACGTTACTTCCGGGTAGGGCCACTCCATCCGCGCCTCTTTCGTAAGTTTCGTAACCATCAACTCCTTGCAAGCACTGGTCTTGAGACAGCTCTACTCCTGCTAACGGAGTCTCATCGTACCCAGAGAAGCCGATCAAGTTACCTGCGACGGCACCGTTTGGATAAATTCTTTGGAAGTTGTAGTCAAAAGACAACCAAGGTATGTTGAGTTTTTTTAACTCGTTTAACTGTTCTAAATCAATACTTCGTTTAACGTAAGCAAAGTCAGATTTCTCGTCGACAGCTAGCGCTTCATCAACTATCTGCTTAATTTCTGCACCGCTTTGACCGGTCACAAGACCAATCTCTTCATACGCTTCTTCTGCCGTAACCGCTACCATTTCATTGTTATTAGTTTCTGAAAAACGATAAAAAACGCCGTCACGCACACGCGTATTTTTAGGTGATAACTGCACATCGTATCGTTCTTCAGTGGTTGCCAAAATGATATTGTTTCTATCAACAACGTCTCCCCGAGGACTCGGTATAGAAACAGGCACAGCTCGTTTATCTTTTGATACTTCGTTTAATTCTGCTGCTTGCACAACCTGAATTTGGAAAAGTTTTGCACCGAGCAAAACAGCTACTAACGTAAACACCACAAGCGAAAAAGTTGCTCTTCTTCCACGCGAATGTGTTGATGACATATAGCTTCCTATCTCAGCGGGTAGTTGGCGCGGCGAGTTTACCCTTCCACGCTATAGGCTGTGAAGAGTCATTTTCTGCAACAACACCAGACTTCTGGTTTTTCACAGCAACATTCTTCACCGGTTTTACTGAGTTTTCGGGCTTCGTTTCTTGTTTTTTCTTGTCATCAGAGGCTTTCTTATCTGAATTGACTACGCCACCAGATTGAAGATCCTTTAGTGCGCTGTTATTTACAAGGTTTGCTTTGGGCTGTGAAGTGCTCTGAACGATTGATCCGGCAATAGCTGACTCTGCAAGTTTTAGATAGGCAGGTTGGGAGTTCTGCACCATGCCTAAAGCTGTGGCTTCTGTAGCAAGGTTTTGAGGTGAGGCTAACATATTTACATCAAGTTTGAGAGCTCTTTCAGATCTTGATAGCTCTCTTTGCTGATAAACAAGCTCATTGATCTCATAGGCGCCACTAGACACCGACAAGTTGAGCCAAAGTTGCACAGAAAGAATTGCAAGCACCCCAATGACCGCGGTCAACGTCATAAAAAGCGGATTTATACGTTTGTTTTTCTTTAATGTCGGTTGGACGCTTTGCAAATGGGGTTTGAGATGATCGCCTGACTCTGCTGGCGCAGTCTGAATTGGGCGATTGCTAAGAGGTTCAGTCATCAAAGGAAAACTCATGAGTCTTTTCCTATCCGCTGAATACCACGTAATCGAGCTGGCTTAGAGCGAGGATTACTTAATTGTTCTGAGGCGTCTGCCGATTCTGACCCTCTTAACAAGAGTTTGAATTTTGCGGCATATTCCGGAATATCAATGGGAACCCCGATCGGGGTTTTGGACGTTGAATAGTTTTTGAAAACATTTTTTACGATACGATCTTCAAGCGAATGATACGCGAGCGTCAGAAGTATGCCGTCAACGGCTAATGATTCAATTACTTGTGGGAGTGCAGCTTCTAAAGCTCCTAATTCATCGTTAACTGCTATGCGTAGCGCCTGAAAAACACGTTTTGCTGGGTGACGATCTTTCTTTTTCGCGTACGGCGTTGCTCGCTGCAAAATGTCTACCAGCTGAGAGCTTTTTTCAATTGGTGCATCGTCCCGCTCTCGCACAATTGCTTGGGCGTATCGTGCAGCTAACGGCTCTTCACCATACTTCGAGAATATGGTGCGCAATTCTTTCTCACTCCACTCTTTAAGCAGATCAGCAGCTGTTAGCCCTTCACTGCTGCTCATCCGCATATCAAGAGGAGCCTCTTGAGAGTATGAGAACCCTCTCTCTCTTTCATCTAGTTGTAGTGAAGAGACTCCTAGATCGAGTAAAGCTCCATCAACCGCGTCTATCTTCAGTTCATCTAAAATGACAGAGAATTCATCATATATTGCATGCTTAAAAATTGTTCTATCTGCGAACCTTTTCAACCGCACAGAAGCAATTTCTAGCGCTTGCTCATCCCTATCAATTCCTATCAGGGTGAGGTTTTTAAAACGTTCTAAAAGCGCTTCGCTATGACCTCCCATCCCCAGTGTGCCATCGACCATTACTGCATCTGCTTTGCTCAGTGCAGGAGCAAGAAGCTCTATTGTTCTTTCAAGCATTACAGGAACGTGTATTTCGGAGGGATTAATTGGACTGGTGTACTTTGCATTCATAAGAGGTTCCCGGTTATAGCATCCCGGGAATCACCTCCTCAGAGATGTCTGCAAAGGCGCTTTCTTGTTGTTTTAGATACTCGTTCCAGGCTTCAGCGTTCCAAATCTCTGCGCGTGCACCAGCACCGATTACAACAAGATCTTTTTCTAATCCCGCATAATCTCTCAGAGGTACCGGTATCGAAATGCGGTTTTGCTTATCGGGTTGCTCAGCATGTGCACCAGAGAGAAAAAGCCTCAAGTAATCTCGCGACTGTTTTGAGGTGATGGGTGCCTCACGAATGCGGTCATGCATTTTCGTAAACTCTTGATCGCTAAACACATAGAGGCATCTTTCTTGCCCTCTTGTTACAACGAGTCCATCTCCGAGTTCGTTTCTGAATTTCGAGGGGATGATAATGCGGCCTTTTTCATCAAGCTTCGGTGTGTAAGTACCTAAGAGCATCTTCCCCTCCTCCCTGGAAATGGGTCTCAAATAGAATCTACTCCACTTTACTCCACTTTCAACCACTTACACGAAGTTTTTTGCATAATAAATAAAAAACGAGCAGATAAGCCAATGTTTACATCGGTTTTAGGCGTGGAGGAAAATAAAAAACCGCTGGTCTCCCAGCGGTTAAATATATTTATTTAGAGGTTGGAGTGTTAACGTTCCCCATCCAAGCGTTCTTCCCAACGACGCTCAGCTCGTTGGGCGAAAGACTCATCGGAGCGAGGAGCTTCACCTTTTTGATCAAGAGGGATCTGGTTTTTAGGAGAAAATGCATAAAGAATAGCGCCCAGCATCAGAGCAAACCCGATCATCCCTATCCAGATTTGACCGGAGGCAACGGCTCCTATCAAAGCTCCAACACCAGCAATAAATCCTAGCGCGCCAATTAGAGTTGCCCTATAAGAGGGTCGGTTAAGAGACCCAGATCGAGTCTTTAGGCTATCGGCTTCACTAGCGTAAAGCCCCCGCTCCATTTCTTCGAGCAGGCGTTGTTCATGTTCTGACAGAGCCACGGCTTCCTCCACATTTCGAACATTGAGAGTTAAGTAAGTCTATCGCGTCAAGATGATACTAGGCTAGGAGAATGCATGAAGCCCTGTCAGCGCCCGCACTTATTACCGAGCGCATCAACTATTTCTTGAAGCAGAAAAGCCTAGAACTAACAGATCTAGGCGATGATATTTCACCTCTGCTCGATGAGACGAAAGCATTTCTGCAGGGTGGAAAGCGGCTCCGTGGTCAATTCCTTATAACGGGATTTGAGTCAGTAGCGCCCATCTCCCTATCTGATAAACAAAACCAAACCACTCAAGCTCTACTTCTTGCTGCATCAGCATTGGAAGTTTTTCATGCAGCCGCGCTTATACACGATGACATAATCGATAAATCCAATATGAGACGTGGCAGACCAACCGTGCATGAGATATTCAGAACTTTTCATCGTGAAAACGATTATTCTGGTGAAGCTGACCATTTTGGGCTTTCAGCAGCGTTGCTGGCAGGCGATGTTTTACAATCGTGGGCAGACGAATTAATGAATGATGGGCTTGAACTGCTCAGCTCAAGACAACACGCAAGGTCAGCTAGAAAAATCTTTAATACCATGCGTAGCGAGGTTGCTATGGGTCAGCATCTTGATGTGATTGAAGAGGTGCGAAATAGCTTTGCGGAACACCAACTGCAACTGGAACGATCTACTAAAGTTTTAATTTATAAATCAGCAAAGTACAGCGTTCAAGCGCCTCTTCTTTTGGGTGGCGCAATGGCAGGTGCGAACGAAGCAGAATCTGCAGCTCTGGCAGATTTTGGTCTACCTATTGGAGTCGCTTTTCAGCTACGAGATGACTTGCTTGGGGTTTTTGGTGAAGAAGAAATTACGGGCAAACCTAGCGGGGATGATTTACGTGAAGGCAAACGCACAGTCCTTGTGACGCTTGCGCGAGAAGAGCTACCACCTGGGCCAAAACGTGTTTTTGATGACATGCATGGCACTTCAGACCTTGACGAGGATCAAATTAAAACCCTGCAACACACCATAGAAGACACCGGAGCTAAACAGCGTGTTGAACAAATGATTCAACAAAATGTTGGACTAGCAAGACAGGCTCTCCATGACAGCAACCTGCAGCAACACGCAATAACTGAGTTGCTCAAACTTGCAGATTTAGCAACCGCTAGAGAATCTTAGATTCTTAAAGAAATACCTCATTAAAGAATCTCTGCCAGAAGCTGAGCGGCTCTGCGCACAGGAGCTTTGTGTCCCTTCCCTAGAGCTTCAAGAGGCGTCTCATTAAGAGCCTCATTCTCTGTCAACAACCAGTCAATCGATTCTTTATTATTCAACCCAAGATCAGAAAGTAGCATCAGGGTTCCCCGCAAAGCAGGTATGATCTGACCATCTTTTAATAAAACGGCAGGAATGCGCAACTGCCCGTCTACCTTCATACCTATAAGAGCTTGCTCCTCTATAAGCCTCGTTACTTTGCTCTGCGATACGTTTAAAATTTGAGCTGCTTCTTGAACATTGACAGATTTTGGAAAGCTTGTTTCATTCACACCCTCATTTTAGCTGAATCTTGAAGCAGTTCGGCGAGTACTAAGAGTTTTCTAATGCGTGTTCCGTAGAATTTTAGTGTGACCCATGCATCTACAGACCCTCTACTTGGGCATACGCTTGAGGGTCGCTATACCATAAGGTCGCGAATAGCCCGAGGTGGGATGGCTGTTGTCTACGAGGGAATCGACGAAAGACTACATCGCAGAGTTGCTATCAAAGTGATGCATCACCACCTCGCTGAAGACGAAGAGTTTAAAAAAAGATTTGAACAAGAAGCTCGAAACGCCGCGAAATTAACACATCCAAACTTAGTCAGTGTGCTCGATCAGGGCGAAGATGCTGGCGTTGTTTTTTTAGTTATGGAACACATCCCTGGAATAACGCTCAGAGACCTACTTAAAAAACAAGGATTTTTGACGCATTCACAGGCAGTTGAAATTGGTGAAGCAATGCTGGAGGGGCTTGCTGCAGCGCACCAGGCCGGCATCATCCACCGCGATTTAAAACCAGAAAACGTTCTGTTAGCAGATGACGGTCGGATAAAGCTTGGTGACTTCGGACTAGCCCGCGCAGCCGGTACTAATACCTCGACAGGCCAAGCTCTACTAGGAACAATCGCCTATCTACCGCCCGAACTATTAACCCGTGGTGTTGCTGACAAACAAAGCGATGTTTACTCATTTGGCATAATGCTTTATGAAATGTTGACGGGTGAGCAGCCTTTTACAGGTGAGCAACCAATGCAGGTGGCCTATCAGCACGCTAACGACGAGATTCCTTTACCCTCAGCACTCAGTAGCGAATCCACCCCAGTTCTCGATGAGATTGTTCGCTGGTGTGCACAGAAGGATCCGGTTGACAGACCCGCTGATGCAACAGAGCTTTTAAGAGCCTTAAAAAACCGCTCTCCCATACATGCACAGCCAACTGCAGTTCTACAAACCGCCTCTCTGCCTGCTTTAAACGCAGAAACCACGAGGTTTGCGAGAGAGAGCGAAACGGTCAATCCTGTCCCCGTAAAAAAACCTCCTAAAGCTGAGACTGGCGCTACAAATCACCCAGCAATATCTAAAGCCGTGCAGAATGAAAAACGAAGACGCGTTTCAAGAATTATATTAATTTTATTTTTTGTGCTGATAAGCGTTGGCGCATTTGCGGGTAGTTGGTGGAAGTTTCAAGGTCCAGGGTCTGACGTTCTTATTCCTGACTTAGTTAATCAATCGACGGAGAGTGCAATCAAAAAGCTTCATGATTTATCATTGCTTTCTGAAGTAACTCAATGTAACGATGTTGATATTGAGCCTGGTTTGATCGTTAGCACCAACCCCGGCGCCGGAGAACGAGCTAAACGGGAGAGCACAGTCGTGTTGTGCGAATCTATTGGTCCAGCGCAGTTGCCTGTCCCAAATTTGGAAGGCCTTTCGATAGCTGAAGCCACCGAAGCGATCGAAGCGGCTGGTTTCACCTTCGGTGGCGTTAGCAGTGAAATGTTTTCTGAGCAACAAACTGGATTAGTGCTTTATGCGCAAACTCCATCTGGTGAGAACCTGCCAGATCTTTATCCCGAGAAATCTGAGAGACAGAGCTCTGTATCAGCCAGGGCTCTTCCTGATGTTGCAGGTATGAGCGTTGACGAAGCCAAAGAGTTGCTCATGGCTAACGATCTAAAACTCGATGATGATGAAAACATATTTGACTACAGTGACGAATTCTCAACAAACACAGTTATCGGTTTAATAGTATTGGGCGACCCTGTATATCGAGGTGATCTAGTCGCCCTTAATATTTCTTTAGGACCAGAGTTGTTTGCAGTGCCTGATGTAACAGGGTTAACTGTAAGGGAAGCTATGCAATCCCTAAGCGATCACGGTTTCGTGCCTAAAGCACCATGGTATTTAAATGAGGCAGCTTTAGACGCTTTTGACGCAAGGGGAACATCACCAGCGGCGGGCGAGCTGTTGCCACTTGGAGTCGAAGTTGAAGTAAGCCCCAAAATATTTTAATTGTTGCGTATGCCGTTTAAATACTAACTGAGTAGCCGGAGTAATACAGTAACCCGTTTACAGCAGCTTCAAGTCAACGGCCAGCTTGGATTTTCAACTCTTCAGCTACTTGAAAAGCAAGCTCTAGAGACTGCATGTGATTTAGACGAGGATCACAAAGAGATTCGTATCGCGTTGCAAGAGTCTCCTCATCAATATTTTCAGATCCTCCAAGACATTCAGTTACATCATCACCAGTGAGTTCTATATGAATTCCACCAGGAACTGTCCCAGCTTCTCTATGGGCTTCAAAAAAGCCCTTAAGTTCATCCATAACATCGTCAAACTGCCTGGTTTTGTAGCCGTTGGGAGTGGTCATGCCGTTGCCGTGCATTGGATCAGTAACCCAAAGAGGCGAGGCCCCAGCATCTTTTACATCCATGAGAAGCTGCGGTAATACGTCACGGATCTTTGAAGCACCCATCCGAGTAATAAAAGTCAATCTACCAGGTTCACGATTGGGATCTAGCTTATCTATCAGTTTTAGAGCATCATCAGCTGTGGCTGTCGGCCCTAGTTTTACACCGATAGGGTTGCGCACCTTAGAAAGAAACTCAACATGCGCGCCATCGATGTCTCGAGTGCGTTCACCAATCCACAGAAAATGACCAGAAGTGGCATACTGCTGACCAGTAAGCGAATCAGTTCTGATTAATTGTCTTTCATAGTCAAGCAAAAGCGCCTCGTGGCTAACAAAAAATTCTGTGCGTTCTAGTGCGCTGAAGTCAGCACCGCTTGCCATCATAAATCTGACAGCACGATCGATCTCAGCAGCCATGGTCTCGTACCTGCGATTTACAGGATTTGAAACAAACCCTTTGTTCCACTCATGCACGAGCCTCAGGTCAGCGAATCCTCCCTGGGTAAATGCACGAATTAGATTGAGAGTTGAAGCTGAAACATGGTATCCGCGCAAAAGACGAGACGGATCTGCTGTGCGGGATTCTTCAGTAAAGTCGTATCCATTTACAAGGTCTCCGCGGTAGGCAGGAAGAGTAACACCATCTCTTGTCTCAGTGTTGCTGGAACGGGGCTTAGCGAATTGGCCAGCCATGCGACCAACTTTGATAACGGGCATTGAAGCGCCATAAGTTAGCACGACTGCCATCTGTAAAAGAGTTTTGACGCGATCGCGAATTTTGTCGGCTGTAGCACCAACAAAAGTTTCTGCGCAGTCCCCTCCCTGCAACAAGAAAGCTTCGCCTCTAGCAGCAGCGGCTAACCTAGTGCGTAAGACGTCTGCTTCACCGGCAAACACTAACGGCGGTTGTTGCCGTAACTCACTCAAAACACTGTTTAGAGCTTCTTTGTCTGGCCATTCAGGCTGCTGCTTCGCTTCTAATGATCTATAAGAGTCGATTCCTGTCAGGCCAAGATCGACAGATGGTTGAGCGGATGCGTGGTTGGTCACAATTTTCCTTGTATGTTTTTATGTATATCAGCAGATCTCAATCTTAACGTGAACGGCTGAGAGACTGATCACTGTAGAAACCCTATTTCTTTTCGTTGCGCACGCTTGATGCATAAACATCTCTATACTCTTGACCGCTCAGCTTCTGTATCTCATGCATAATTTCATCAGTCACGCTTCTGAGCACAAATCTATCGGTTGCCATTCCGCTAAAGCGGGTGAAATCGAGGGGTTCACCGATTACTGTTCCGATTCGTCTTATCTTGGGAACAGTACTACCTATCGGGAGAGCTTTTTCTGTATCTATCATGACAACTGGAAGAACGGGTGCGCCTGATTCAACCACCAGCCTGGCAACTCCCGTACGACCTCTGTACAGTCTCGCGTCTGGGCTTCGAGTGCCCTCAGGATACATGGCGAGCATATTTCCTTTATCCAAAACTGCAAGACCAGTATTCAAAGAAGCTTCTGAAGCTTTGCCTCCGGAGCGATCAATTGGAATTTGACCTGTTGAGAGCATAAAATGCTTCACAAACCAACCGCGAATTCCCCTACCTGTAAAATAATCGCTTTTAGCTAAAAAAGAAACACGTCTTTCGATCATTAACGGCAGAAAAAATGAGTCTATTACTGACAGGTGGTTACCTACTAAAATCACTGGACCGTGGGTTGGAATATTTTCTGCGCCCTCAACCCAAGGCCTAAAAATGAGTTTTACGAGTGGCCCTACTATCAGGTGCTTGAGAATCCAATAGATCATCTGTATGCCTTCTCCAAAGGTCTAGGTGAAATCAAACCCTAGACTATACCTGTTTAGAAACTTCATGGGAATGCGTGCCCGTTAGCGTCAATGAGCGCTAAGCTTGATTTGAGAAAATGATGCCACAGTCGACACCTCGGCTATTAAACCATGAAAGGTATCAAAGGAGCTACCGTGAATCAAACTGAAACACCAATCCTCGTCCCACTTACACCAGAAAGCAACATCACTTCCCTGCTCGAAGAACGTGTGACTGCAACACCAGATCTTGCTTTATTTGCTGTTCCGCAGGGTGAAGGCTGGAGAGACATCAGTGCAACTGAATTTCGTCGCCGGGTGATAGCGCTGGCAAAAGGGTTCATTGCTCAGGGAATTAAACCCGGAGACAAAATAGCTTTTATGTGCAAGACAAGCTACGAGTGGAGCCTTGTAGATTTCGCTATTTTCTATGCGGGTGCTGTCATGGTGCCAGTTTATGAGACTTCTTCACCACTTCAGATTCATTGGGTTTTAGAAGACTCTGGCGCTCGTGCAATCATGCTCGAAAGCGATGAGCATTACGAGCGTTTCGCAGACATCCAGACTGAAGTTCCAGAGATTGATCTCATTTGGCGCATCAGCGACGGTGACATTAAAAAGCTTGAAGACGCTGGTAAAGATGTTAGCGATCAAGCAATCGAAGAAGCGCGCGGAATTGCTAAGGGTGAAGACATTGCAACTTTGATCTACACCTCAGGTTCTACCGGCAGGCCAAAAGGTTGTGTTTTAACGCATTCGAACTTTGTGGATCTGTCACGAAACTCAGCCGCAGCATTAAATGAAGTTGTGCGCGAACCAGGAGCTTCGACTCTATTATTCGTTACCCTAGCTCACGTTTTTGCTCGCTTTATTTCAATTCTCAGCGTTCATGCGGGGGTTAGAGTGGGTCACCAACCTGACACTTCTCAACTGGTACCATCTCTGGGATCGTTTCAACCTACATTTTTGTTAGCTGTTCCTAGAGTTTTTGAAAAGGTTTATAACTCCGCAGAGCAAAAAGCTGAAGCTGGCGGAAAAGGCAAAATTTTCAGAGCTGCAGCCGCAACGGCAGTAGAGTACTCAGAAGCCATGGAAAAGGGCAAAATTGGTTTGGGGTTGAAACTTAAATATGCGCTCTATGACAAACTCGTTTTTGGCAAACTCAGAAAGACGCTCGGCGGTCGAGTAAAGTTTGCGATATCTGGCTCTGCCCCACTCTCAAGTTACCTCGGTCATTTCTACCACAGCCTTACAATTAAAATCCTTGAAGGTTACGGCCTCACCGAGACAACCGCACCAGTCACAGTAAACCTTCCTGACAAATTTAAAATTGGTACTGTTGGTCCGGCTCTTCCCGGCCACACTGTGCGGATTGCAGAAGATGGAGAGGTGCAGGTTAAGGGCATCGACGTCTTCAAAGAGTATTGGAACAATCCTGAAGCAACTAAAGAAGCTTTCACTGAAGATGGTTTCTTTAGGACCGGTGACTTAGGGACATTAGACGAAGATGGGTATCTACGCATTACCGGTAGGAAGAAAGAAATCATTGTTACCGCTGGAGGCAAAAACGTTGCACCGGCAGCACTTGAAGATCCAATCCGTTCTAATCCTATTGTTGGTCAGGTGGTTGTCGTTGGTGACCAAAAACCCTTCATTTCTGCCCTTGTGACACTCGATCCTGAAATGCTACCCACCTGGTTAGCAAACAACGGAGAAGATGCCAATATGCCGCTGACTGAAGCCGTAGTCAACCCAAAGGTTTTAGCCGAAGTGCAAAGAGCCGTTGATCAAGGCAATGCTTTTGTTTCGCGCGCTGAATCAGTGCGTAAGTTCGTTGTTTTGCCTGTAGAGTTCACTGAAGCTACCGGTCACCTAACGCCGAAGATGAGCATCAAGCGTGACAACATCTTGCGTGACTTCTCGTCTGAGATTGAAAAGCTATATGGACCAAACCCGCAAACAGAGGCTCTAGGGGTGCAACAATAGTTGCTTTTAAAACCAAGATGACGAGCGGATCTGTTTAAGAGCATCTCCACGCAACTGTCTATCTAAGCGATCTATATACAGTTTGCCGTCTAGATGGTCGCATTCATGTTGGAGGGCCTGCGCAAGCAGGCCCTCCCCCTTTATGATGAGCGGTCTGCCTTCAACATCCATTCCTTTTACTGTTGCTTTCGGGTATCGACTAACCTCAAACCATAAGTCTGGAATTGAAAGGCAGCCTTCGCCCATTAAAACTGGTTCACCATCGAGCGAAACTATTTCAGGGTTCAAAACCACTCGAGTTTCTCCGTCTATGTTTAGACTAAACGCTCGTAGTGTGTGGCCGATCTGGTTAGAGGCCACACCTGCTCTGCCTTCGAGAGTGACTGTGTCTAAAAGATCTTGCGCGTGAGCTTTAACATCAGTAGTGATTTCTGCGATTTTTTTGCATTCAGTTTTTAGGACTGGATCTCCAAACAATCTGATTTCACGAACCGCCACAAGTATCTCCAATCAATTCAATAAATATTAATCTTAAGCAAACAATTCGTTTTTACTGAACTATTTCTTTCGTTTACCCAGTTATATTCCAAACTTTAAGACTAAGCTATAAAGCGTGCATGTCCTGAGTATTAGTTCTTTAAAAGGTGGAGTCGGTAAAACTACCGTGACCCTAGGCTTAGCTTCTGCTGCTTTTTCCCTTGGTTTACGCACTTTAGTTGTTGATCTTGACCCGCAGTCCGATGTATCTACAGGCCTAGATGTTTCTTCCGACCATCCGGTTAACATAGCTGATGTTCTGGAGAACCCCAAACGGGTTCGAGAAGCCATTTTGCAAAGCGGTTGGAACAAACATCATGATGGTTCTATCGATCTTCTCCTAGGCAGTCCATCAGCTATAAACTTTGATGGACCGCATCCCACTATTCGAGAGATCTGGAAACTCGAAGAAGCCCTTTCAATAGTTGAAAAAGAATACGACCTCGTATTAATCGACAGTGCTCCTTCGTTAAACGCTCTGACCCGTACTGCGTGGGCAGCAAGCGATAGAGTGCTGATAGTAACTGAGCCTGGCCTTTTTGCTGTCGCAGCCGCTGATAGGGCACTACGAGCTCTAGATGAGGTTCGCCGAGGCATCAGCCCGCGTTTGGAACCTCTTGGAATTGTAGTGAACAGAGTTCGACCTCAGTCCATGGAGCACCAGTTCCGAATTAAGGAACTACAAGAAATGTTCGGCGAGCTTGTTCTTGACCCACAGCTTCCGGAGCGAACCCCACTACAACAAGCTCAAGGAGCTGCCAAACCTTTACACGTTTGGCCGGGAGATGTTGCTCAAGAAATGGCTAATCTTTTTGACAATCTTTTGAACCAAGCTTTACAATCCATGAGCATTAAAGTCTCTAAAACTAAATCAGTAGGCGGACCTTCAGATCAGGTAACTGCTGTAGTTCAGAACGAAGAAGATTAAAAACTTTCCAAAGATATTTTAAGATATCTTATGGTTGCGCCTTGCCGCTAGTTCGTCAACCGATTTGGTGTTTGGTTTGCCGTCAGCAATTGCTTCCCGATGGTCCTCTAAATCGATTAAAGTAGCTGATACCTCTTGGAGTACCTTCCCGACTGCGATTCCAAACACGCCCTGGCCTCGGCTAACAAGGTCAATAACTTCATCGTTTGAAACGCAAAGGTAAACACTTTGACCATCACTCATAAGAGTAACTTCAGCAAGATCTGAGATTCCTTCTTCGCGCAACTGTTCGATGGCAGTGCGAATCTGTTGCAGTGAGATGCCCGTGTCAAGAAGCCTTTTTACCAGCTTTAAAACCAAGATATCTTGAAAATTGTAAAGTCTTTGTGAGCCAGAACCTGTAGCGTTCTTTACGCTGGGTTCAACCAAACCTGTTCTAGCCCAATAGTCTAGTTGCCTGTAGGTGATCCCTGCCGCTTTAGCCGCGATTGCACCTTTATAGCCTCCATCTGTGCCTGGTTTTGGAAGTCCGTCGTTAAAAAGCATGACCCCTGTGACCTCTTCCATACCGTTGAGCGAGGTCTCACCAGACACATCCTGCATTATCTCCTCCAAAGTTCAAGTAATACTTTAACGTTATCGCTAGCAGGAGTGCCATGCAATCACTGAGCACACAAAGTTTTCGTGTCGTTTTTAGCCGTGCAACAATTGGTGTCTTAAAACACCCGACCTTACTGTATCGATACACTCTGCAAGCTGCAAAGCGTCTTCGCGAACACCTAAATCACCTGCTGAACGACGACCATTAGAAGCTGCTTGTCTTAACAGTTGAGCGTCTTTTTCTGCGGCAACCCGCAATGCTCTCAAATGCCTGGGGGTTATCCCCTTTTTTGCTAAAACAACAAGAGCGTTTAACACAGTGACGATTTCACGAGGAAAAACTTCACTTGCAGGGATCAAGCCTACAGCGATAGCTTCAGCAAGAATCTGTGGTGAAGCCGTGGTTTCTCTGAGTAACTCTTCTTTGTTCAAGACAGTGTTTGGTCGCAGAATATTTGTGGTCTGTGTTTTAGCCGTATTAGGCAAGTTTGGTTCTATGCCCTTGTCAATGTCTTCCAGAACACCAGCTATTACTTTAAGCGGCAAGTAATGATCCCGTTGCAGGGTAAGAATCAAGCGGAGCCTTTCGATGTGCTCCTGCGAAAACTTACGGTAACCAGATTTTGTTCTTTCAGGCGCTAACAAACCTTGCTCTTCTAAGAAACGTAGCTTCGAAGGTGTTAAGTCGTTGAATTCATTCTGCAAAAGAGCGAGCACCTGGCCGATGCTCAATAATTGCGTCTTTTTTGTTTGAGCGCTGGCTGCTGTCATTACTGGGTTTCTCCAGCAAGATCAAAACGAGATGCGAAGAAGGTAAATTTAAACTTTCCTACCTGCACTTCAATTCCATCTTCGAGCACCGTTTCACTCTCAATGCATTTACCGTTAACGAAGATGCCGTTGAGAGAGCCGAGATCTTTTATACTAAAAGTATTTTCTTTTCTTAAGAAGACTGCGTGCTTTCGTGAAACTGTTACGTCATCAAGAAAAATGTCTACTTCTGGGTGCCTGCCGGCTATCGTTTCATCTTGATCGAGCAAAAATCTTGCCCCTAAATCTGGACCCCGTCGCACAACTAAAAGGGCTGCACCTGACGGCAATGATTCTACGGCTTCTATCTCGTCTAAAGATAAATCTGTCACTCGTGAACGTATGATTGCGCCGACATCATCACGGAACTTCTCGGTTGAATATACCGACTTTTCATCAAACTGGCTCATGTCACCTCCAACGGTTAAATCGTTCAAGTCGTTTATGTAGTTCTTCTAAACTATCCTAACAAAGACTCTGCTGCACCTTCATTGTTAATTTAAGGTTTTATTACTCATGATTTTCCAGAAATTCATAGACCTTACGTGCATCTACTCCAGGAAAAGTTCCTGTAGGAAGAGCTGCTAATAGACTTGTAGGTGTCGCAGCTTCTGGCCAAGAATTATCAGCCCACTTTTTCGTTAATTCCTGAGGGGCTTCTCGACAACAAGCCTCGTCTGGGCAAAATGACTGAGTTCGATGTGGTGTGTCTCTTCCCCTGAACCATCTAACCTCTTCAAAAGGAACCCCCACACTTATTGAGTATTCACCTTCGCGCGCCTGGTCGATACGCGAAGTGCACCAGTAGGTTCGGCCGTCAGGCATGTCCGTGTACTGATACCAAGCGTTGAATCGATCTGCTTGTTCAAACGCTGTTCGAGCAGTCCACCTTCTGCAAACGGTAGCCCCTTCGAGTGCGCCTAAGGCATCGGATGGGAACACAACACTATCGTTCTCGTAGGCCTTGATCAAAGTGCCTGACTCGTGAACCTTCATGAAGTGCACTGGCATGTCTAAGCGCTCCGTTGCAAGATTTGTAAACCTGTGTGCAGCCATTTCATATGAAACTGCGAACGCGTCCCTTAAATCTTCCATAGAAATCTGTCGATTTGATTTTGCTTCTTGTAACATCTGCAGGGTTGCTTGCTCAGGCAACAGGATAGCCCCGGCTAAATAGTTAGCTTCGACTCTTTGTTGCAAAAATTCAGCATAACTTTTGGGTTCGCTGTGTTCTCGCACAACACTTGCTAATGCCCGCAAGATTGGCGTTCTGCTATATCTGTTATTTGAAGCTGTTCCGAGATAGATGCGACCATTTCTACGGTCAATGACAGATCTTGTGGCGTGTGGGAGATCAGGAACGTAGTGCAATGAAAAGCCGAGCTTTTTAGCGATGTCAGCAACCGTTTGTTGTGACACTGGCCCGCCGTGGTAATCAACCAATTCCAGAAGAGAAGCAGCTGCATCTTCTAACTCTTCAAAGTAGTTGTTTTGAGTGCGCATGATCTGCCTTAAGTGCGTGTTGGCACGTCTTGCTTCCTCAGGAGTCGCAGCTCTTTCGCGGTGCAACCTTTCAACTTCTTGATGAAGCCCGTGTATTACTTTTAATGCTTCATCACTGGTTGCAGAAGAAACGCGAATTGGCTCAAGCCCTAAAGAGCGAAACACTGGCCCTCTTTGCGCTCTTTCAACCGATACCTCAAGGGCTGCTCGACCAACAAGTTCGTCTGGCCGTAACAGCTCATCTACTGTCGTGTTTAGCGCAGTAGCGAGTGATCTAAGAACTGGTAGCCTCGGTTCACGCTTACCATTTTCAATCGCTGATAATTGCGAAGGCGCTCTATCTATAGCTTGCGCCAGCTGTTCTAAAGTCAAGCCCAACTCTTTACGCTTTTGTCTGACCTGCCGGCCAAGTGTAATTGCATCAGCAATGCCATCGGCCCCAAATTCAGACGAATTTGAAGAAAGCACCTCTTGGGTCAAAGGAATATTCATTTTTCCATTCTGACACAAAGCGTTATTTTTGTAAAACAGAAAAACGTCAATATTTCTACCCGACGGAGATCGACTTTAAGGTTCTTGTGGCATCAGAATAGAAATAACGAAAAGAAAACAATAGAAAACAATAGAAAACATAAAAACTGCATTGCTCGATTGAACCAAAGCATTTCCACTCTCATTGACCTTCCCCCGATAAAAAGCATAAAAGAAATAAGGATACATAATGACACTCACAGCCCCAATGAGGTCGCAAACATTTCGCGCACAGAGCGAAGAGGCCCATACACAGGTACTTGGTGCAATGCACCCTCGATTTGATGAAATTTTGACTTCTGAGGCTCTTGAATTTGTCACAGAGCTACACAACAACTTTGCTAGCGTTCGGCACGACAGGTTGGCCGACAGACAGCGCAAACGCTATGAAATTGGTAACGGAAGAGACCCAAAGTTTCGCTCAGATACAGAACACATTCGCAACGACACAACTTGGCGTGTAGCGGGCCCGGGCCCCGGTCTTGTTGATAGAAGAGTCGAGATCACCGGGCCCACCGATCCAAAAATGACGATTAACGCTCTAAACTCGGGTGCAAAAGTTTGGCTTGCTGATCAAGAAGACGCGACAAGCCCCACCTGGCAGAATGTGATCGGTGGTCAGATTTCACTGTTTGATGCGATCCGCGATCAGCTTGAATATACAAGCCCTGAGGGCAAAGAGTATCGGGTCACAGCAAACGACACTCCAACGATTGTAATGCGACCCCGTGGTTGGCACCTCGTTGAAAAGCACCTCCGCTACGTAAACAAGCAGGGTCAATCAGGAGCAGCCTCGGGCAGCCTCGTCGATTTCGGTCTATACGCTTTTCACAATGCACACGAACTAGTTCAGCGAGGCCGCGGACCGTACTTCTACATCGCGAAACTTGAATCAAGTGAAGAAGCGCAACTCTGGGACGACGTTTTTACCTTCACAGAGCAGTATCTCGGGCTTGAACATGGAACTATTCGTGCAACAGTGTTGATAGAAACGCTACCAGCAGCCTTTGAGATGGAAGAAATTTTGTATGTCATGCGTGACCATATGGCTGGTTTAAATGCCGGTCGCTGGGACTACATTTTTTCGATTATCAAAAACTATAGGGGTCGAGGAGCACGTTTTGTTCTTCCAGACCGCAGTGAAGTCACTATGACTGTTCCTTTTATGCGAGCCTACACCGAGCTGTTGGTCAAAACGTGCCATAAGCGCGGAGCCCACGCAATAGGTGGGATGAGTGCGTTTATACCAAACCGTCGCGACCCAGAGGTCACAAAAATGGCTGAGGAGAAGGTGCGCGCAGACAAAAGCCGCGAAGCGAGCGACGGTTTTGACGGCACTTGGGTAGCTCACCCAGATCTTATAAAGATAGCTCGTGAAGAGTTTGATGCAGTCCTGGGAGATAAACCAAACCAGGTTGATAGATTAAGGGATGACGTTAACGTAACGGCAACTGATCTGTTAAATGTGCATATTGGTCGTGCGATAACTGAGCAGGGCGTTCGGGAGAACGTTTCTATCGGAGTTCGATACATCGAATCGTGGCTGCGAGGTGTTGGCGCTGCAGCAATCGATAACTTGATGGAGGATGCGGCTACAGCTGAAATCAGCCGTTCACAGATTTGGCAGTGGATCAACCAGGATCAATCAACCGTTGAGGGCACAAAAATCACTAAGGATTATGTGCAGGGACTTCTTGACGAGTTTTTGAAAGAGATTCCACGTTTCGATGGTGACCGCTATGAAGAATCAGCCAAAGTCTTTGCTGAGGTTGCTCTTGGCGATACCTTCCCGACATTCCTCACAGTGTCCGCATACAGTCAATACTTGGTCGAAGCTTAATAACCATATTTTGAGGAGGGTGAGACTATTCTAAGCTTTTAGTCTCACCCTCCTCATCTGCTTTGCTGACAGGGCCAGCTAATTCGTCTTTAAACAGCTTCTCTTTTTCTTCTCTACTACTAACTCGATATGCTGCGCGTGCAACCATATGAGCAGCTACAGGAGCGGTTAGTGCTTGGAAAATGAATACAGGGAGAACTGCCAATAAAACAAGCCATGATCTAGCTACGATTGCAATCGCGATGATTACTAGAAACAGCCCTAGCACCTGAGGTTTGGTTACGGAATGCAACCTAGTCAAAACATCAGGAAACCGTATGAGACCAACCCCTGCCGCAAGAGACAAAGCACCACCGACTAAAACTAAAACAGCAACTAGCCAATCTAGCACCTGATCAAACATCTTTAGTCACCTCAGAAGTGATAAGACTCACACTGTCGCGTTTACGCACATGCCTAGCAACCATTACCGTCGCAAGGAAAGAGGTTGCAGCTAGAGCCACCATCAACACAATCGTGTTGGTGTGTCTGTGGTAAACCATTTCTGCTCCGACAGCAAGCATCAAAGTTGTTACGAGCATATCTGATGCGACCATTCTGTCTAATAACGTCGGTCCAAGCATTATATGCACCAGTGCGAATATAGCAGCAAGAGCAAAAAGGACCCCGGCTCCGATGAAGATAATGTCAGTTTGCATTTAAGACCCGCAACCTATCTTCTTGGTTACCAACTGAACGCACCAATAAACTCTCAATGCGCAAGACCTCTTTGCGCATCTTATCAATATCTTCTTGCGTCGAGGTATCTAAAACATGCAAATAAAGCGTTGGGGATTCTCGGTCTGCATCTACGATAAACGACCCTGGTATAAGGGTGATCGTTAGTCCTGTGGCAGTTAATATAAAGTCACTACGACTTTTTAGTTTAACCTCAATAATCGAACAATCAGGCACTTTCTTTGGACGTATAGCGAGCCATGCTACTTGAACTGATGAAATCGCCACTTGCAGTAAAAAATATCCTAGAAACGTTATAACGAAAAAAATATTGAAGCTTGCTGCCAATTCAACGGGCGGTAAATAAAAAACTCGAGCTAGGATTATGGCGATGATAATTCCCGAGATTAAACTCATCGGTGATACTTCACGCCAGAGCGCCATCCATGTTATAACTAAGCCGATAAGTAAAGGCAGCTCATTCCTGCGGAACATGCTCTCAACTTTTTTGCCTTCTCTACTCACCGTTATCACCGACCTTAGACCCTCCATCGGTTCCGCCCAGAACCTTTTCTATATATTGTTGCGGATCCGCCAAATTTGCTCCAGCTCTTGAAGCATATGCATAAAGTGGCCCCGCAAAAACTGTGAGGCTTAAACTCAAAATAACCATAAACACGGCAGCACCTGTCATTATTCTTGGTATATTTCGAGGATCATTATTCGTCTCAATCTCAGGTGAGCTTTGTAAATGAGCGAATCGGTCAGCATCATAATCTACTTTAGCTTCTGCCATTGGCCTCCAAAAAGCGATAGCCCAGGCTCGTGCAAGCACGTAAAGAGTTACCAGCGAAACAAAAGCTCCGACCCCCATCAGCAGATACATTAACGTACCGGTTTTGGCAGTGGCTGCTTCAAACAAAGCCACTTTACCTATAAAACCAGAAAAAGGTGGAATACCGCCAAGATTCAAGAGAGGCAAAAAGGTAATTACGGCGACTAGAGGAGCTATTTTTAAAAGCCCTCCGAGCTGGATAAGCGAAGTGGTTGCCGCCCGTCTCTCGATTAGACCGACTGCGATAAAGAGTGTTGTCTGCACAACAATATGGTGCACAATATAAAATGTTGTAGCTGAATACCCTGCTTCTGTGTCTATCGCAATGCCAAAGATCAGATAACCGATGTGGCTGACAAGCACAAATGAAAGCATCCGTTTAATGTCAAGCTGTGCGACCGCGCCAAGAATCCCCACAACCATTGTGATAGCAGCTAAAACAGCCAGAAGAGTATTTAACTCACTTTCGCGAAAAAGAAGAGTCTGAGTGCGAATGATCGCATATACACCCACTTTGGTTAGCAAACCTGCAAAAACAGCTGTAACAGGAGCCGGTGCAGTCGGGTATGAGTCTGGGAGCCAGAAGGCTAGTGGAAAGACGGCCGCTTTTATTCCAAAGGCAACCAACAACAAAATGTTTAAACTCGTGTATAGACTAGCGTCAATGTCGCCAAGCTTCAGAGAGAGGTCCGCCATATTTACTGTGCCTGTGGCACCGTAAATGAGTCCTATCGTGGTTAAAAACAAGATAGAAGAAAGAAGTGAAACAACTATATATATGATTCCAGCGTTGATACGCTGTGCTGTTCCGCCTAGCGTTATCAAGACATAACTCGCGACGAGTAATATTTCAAAACCAACATAAAGGTTAAACAGGTCGCCGGCAATAAAGGCGTTATTGACTCCCGCACCAAGCACTAAATATGTCGGAGCATAAATAGAAAGAGGAGCCTCTTTATCACCGTCAGCAAGTCCCTGCCCGGCCGAGAAATAATAAACACCTAGCAGAACGAGAGCTGACACACCAACGAGAATAGCTGAGATCCGATCAACTACCAGGGCTATGCCAAACGGCGCAGCCCAACCTCCCACGCTAATCGATAAAGCACCCTCTATGTCAACTTGAATCATCAGGATGACGCTTATTACAGCAATAGAAATCAGCGCACCTGCTGTAACCGTCTGCTGAAACAGTCTATTCCTGGGGGAAAGAAGCGTAATCCCGGCAGAGATAAGCGGGATTAACACTAAAGTTGGCACTAAAAGATTCATACTGCACTGTCCGTTTCTGAGTCTGAATCTTGGAACTCATGCGACTGCTCAACTTCGGTGTCTAAAACTTCTTCAAGTGTGATCGTTTCGGTAGTGAGCGCAATTTCTTTATCTTCTTCGTCAACCAAAACAGTGTCTTCATTAGCTTTGTCAAGAAACCATGACCTGTACATTAAAGCCAGAATAAAAGCCGTAATACCAAAGGTGATTACTATAGCCGTCAAAATAAAAGCTTGCGGTAAAGGGTCACTGTAGTCTCGAGTGTCATCATTACCCACAATAGGAGCTTTTCCGAATGATCCACTCATCATAAAAATCAATAGGTTGGTTGCGTTTCCCGCAAGAATAAATCCAAGTAAAATACGGGTTAGACTGCGATCCATCATCAGGTAGAAACCGCTAGCGTACATCACAACCATTGCAATCAGAAGCACTACAGACATCATCTGCTTTGCACCTCCGGTTGTTCTTCTAGCCTATTTTCTTCGTTTTCATCAATCTGTGCTCCGAGGCTGCGCAACACGTCTAGGGCGAGCCCAACAACAACTGCATAAACACCAATATCGAAAATAGTTGATGTGCCTAAATCTAACTGACCTAAAAAGCCAAGATTAATTTCGAGCCATCTTGATGTTAAGGCTGCTTCGCCGAAAAACAGAGGAGTTAGTGCAGTGACTGTAGCAAGTAACAGTCCCACCCCTAGAAGCCTACCCGCATCTATGACAGTGGTAGCACCAAGCTCATGCCGGCCCCCGGCAAGGTATCTGGCTGACAACGCTAGCCCTGCTACCAGCCCTCCTGCGAACCCCCCGCCTGGAGCGTTATGACCTACCAAAAGAAGATAAATTGATAGAAGCATCAAAGCATGAAAAATAAGCCTCACAACAACCTCTAAAATTATTGAGCGTCGCTGTGGCTGTAATGTGTTGCCTGCTAAAAGCCATTCGCTTTTTCTTGTTTCATCTTCTGGGTCGAGCACCCGCATAAGCTGTTTTTGCACCCTGCTCCGAGCGTCTTTACGTGACATCTTAGGCAGGTTGTCTCCACGTGAAACGATAAAAATGAGCGAAGCCACGCCCGTCGCAGCCGCAACAACAACCGATAGCTCCCCCATCGTGTCCCAAGCTCTTATATCGACGAGAGTGACATTTACAATGTTCAAACCGTGACCAAACTTATACGCTAATTCAGCGAAAGCATCAGAAATTTTAGGGGCTTGACGAGCTGCTAAAGAAACAGCAGCCAAAGCTCCAATTATTACTGCCGCGGCAATACTAATAATGATTCGAACTAGCTTTGGCACAATTTTCATATTGCTGACAATTTTTATTGGCAGTTTTCTGATAACCAGGATGAAGGTTATGAGCGTCATTGTTTCAACAAGAGCCTGTGTAATTGCGAGGTCGGGTGCTCCAAGCATCACGAAAAGAGCAACTAGGGCATACCCTGTCACGCCTACTAAAACAACAGATTTAAAACGTGTCGTTGACTGAGCGGCTCTTATTGATGCTAAAACGATCAAAATAGCTATTGGCACTTCGGCAGGGTGTTGCAGAAACGTCATTTGCGGTAGTTCGAAGGCGGTTTCCGTTAGCACTTGAGTCGCTATAACTACTGCGAGAATTATGCCAAGATACCAGGGCAGTGAACCGCGTTGAGCAATGGCAGTCACTCGCACAGCAACAAGATCAAATGTGTGGGTCAACCTCCAATAGCCGTGTGAGAAGCTGATATTCTCAAACCTTTGGGATCTAATACTCTTTAGTCTCAAGGAGAGCATTCCCAATAAGATGCCGACAATTAAAACAGCTAGAGTAATTTGCAACTCTACAGAAAAACCATGCCATAGCCCAAGCTTTAATGTGGTTTCTGTGCTTCCCGACATTGCAGCGGCCCATGGCTCCAAAAAAGTTGAAAGAAAACCTGCGGCAAGTGCTATCGAAACAAAAGTTAATGGAGCAACTAAAAGTAAAGAAGAGCTCTTCCTTGATGTAGGAGTGGGTGGCACATCGTTTTTCTTTGAGAAGCTCCCCAAAACAAAGCGAGTCATATAGGCGGCGGTAAGAGCACTGCCTACAATAAAAGCAATTAGGGTAAACATAACGATCGTTGACGATCCGCTGTAACTCAAAAGTGAGTTAAGTGCACTTTCTTTTGCCAAAAAACCTATAAGCGGCATTAACCCTGCTAATGATCCTGCTGCGCCCACTCCGGCAATCGCCAAAAGAGGGTATCTTCTTCCGACCATGCTTAATTCTCGAATATCACGAGTACCAAAATGATGATCGATTATTCCGACAATTAGAAATAACGGTGCCTTGGAAACAGCGTGAGCAAATGTTAAAAGTAGCCCAGCCTGGCGAACTGCATCATGCGGGATCGCCAACAACATCATCAGCATGCCTAATTGACTCACTGTGCTGTGTGCCATCATCAGCTTCAGATCATATTGGTTCAGCGATCGGTAACCGCCCCAAAGCATGGTTATTGCGCCCAAAATAACTAGAGTTACGGTATATCCGGGAAAAGATGCCGCCGCAGGGGTCAGGTAGATTACCAACAAGATACCAGCTTTTACCATCGCTGCAGCGTGCAAGTATGCGCTCACGGGAGTTGGAGCTGCCATCGCATCTGGTAGCCAAAAATGGAAAGGGAAAATGGCTGATTTGGTTAGTGCTCCTAGCAAAACCAAAAAGATAGCCACGATGGCTAATCCGCTTACTTCAAGATCGAATCTGAAAAGTGTACTAATGAGAGTTTGTCCGGTAGAAATATGCAGTAGAACTATGCCTACGAGCATTGCTAAACCACCAAAGGTGGTAACAACTAAAGCTTGGATAGAAGCAGACCTGGAAGCTCTTATTTTGTATTTATGACCGATTAAAAGAAAGCTTAAAACAGTGGTTGCTTCCCAAAACACAAAAAATAGGTATAAGTTGTCTGCTAACACAAGACCTAACATTGCGGCAGCAAAACTAATAAATAGGGAGCTAAATCGAGCCCGTGACTCATCTTTTTTATCAAAATACCAGCCTGAATAAAAAAGTATTATAGCTCCAGCAACGAGAGTTAGTGTCGCGAAAGAAAGACGTAATGGATCTGCATAAAAACTGAGGTTAAGACCGATCTCAGGTATCCAAGAGTATGTTTCTTTAACGTAACCAAACTGTTTGATCTGTGAAATTTTTGTTAAAAGCCATACTGCCGATATTAAAAGAAGTGCGCTACCGGGTAGGAAGCCTCTTGCCCCAAACCTTTTCACTATTGGAAAACTTAAAATAGATCCTAAAAAAAGGAGTGAGACAACTAAAGCCATTTAGTTCCTCCCAGTCTTTTTTAATAATTTTACACTGTCCTTTTTAATCTAAGTAGGAATATGCCTAGAAGCGCCTCAGATCACTTTAGCTAGCATATCTGGATGGTCTAAAAAAACTCCGTCTAGCCCTGTGGATAGAATCAGCTGCCACTCACGTTTCCAATCTCCCCAGAGCTTATTGTCGCCACTCAAACGGAACGCCGGATTCAAAAATTTGTTTTCTGGTCGCAACGTCCATGTAAAAACTTTTAAACCGTGTTTGTGTGCACGAATAACGATGTCTGAAATCCCAATAAATGCGTCTGAACTATCTAGTTCAAAAAGATCAATTTTATCTAGACTGATCCCATGCACTTTATCGCTCAGATATTTCAACCCCTCTTCACTGCGATACCATGCATAATTTCGCTTCTCGGTACCTATTTTTTCTAATTCGTCTGCAGGACCGCCTTTACTCTCCATCAAAAAAACCAGTTCAGCTTTCACTCCAGCAACCCGTAGTTTATTGAGCGCTCCTAGTTCAAAACTTTCGATTGTAAGTTGTTTAGGTTTGTCATGCCAGTCATGTTTTTTAAGCTCCTGCATTAGTAAAGCAATAAAATCAAAACCCTGTTTTTCATAATAATTTACGTGCTTTAGTTCTATAACTAGAGATATCTGCTTCTTTGCTGAATTCTCATGCTCTTTTATAACTTTAAAAAGATCGGCAAGGCTAAGAATATTTTCAAGACCATTGTATTTCGTGTTTTGCGGTCGCAAATCTGGGAGTCGTTCGTTACAAGTTAGCGTCTGTAGTTCTGCCCAGGTGAAATCTTCTGTAAACCAGCCTTCTACGACTTTGCCATCAATAGTTTTTGTGGTGTATCTATCTGCAAATTCAGAACGTTCACTGACATTTGTTGTGCCAGAAATCTCATTTTCGTGTCGGAGTACTAAAACACCGTCGCTAGAAAGGACAATATCAGGCTCCACTGCGTCAACTCCTTGCGCAAATGCAAGCTGATAAGAGGAGGAAGTATGTTCGGGTCTGTAGCCGGGGGCACCGCGGTGGCCAATTAAAAGAGGTTTAACAGAGTCTTCAATCACTTTCATGACCTTTGGTGCTTGGTGCTGGAGCGCTTAAACGAATGCGGTCCGCTTCTTCATCTGTCGTCTGCTGTTGGCTGCTAATTTCTGCCTCAACTCGAATTCTATAGTGCTCAATTTCTGTAGCTATTCGATGTTTTGACCACCCCAGAGCTTCGCCCATTAAAGTGGCAGCTACCGGAGCAGCCGAAACTCCCCTGTCCCAGGCTTCTATAGAGATTCTTGTGCGCCTGGCTAGCACATCGTCAAGATGCAAAGCTCCCTCATGCGTAGTTGCATAGACAACTTCCACTCCG
>DATJCC010000135.1:0-3234 GCA_035514995.1 Microbacteriaceae bacterium | reverse complement strand
ACCAATCTGGCTGCGCAACTGGGCTCTATCTATTGCTCGCAAGTCTGTGCCGTGCAAAGCCAAAGTGCCACTGTCTGGATCATAGAATCGCTCTATGAGAGAGAGAATCGTCGATTTTCCGGCACCTGATGGGCCAACTAGCGCCAGCCGTTTGCCTGCTTCGACATCAAAAGTCACGCCATTTAAAACACGAGTTTCAATGATTTGAGGAGCGACCCATTCTGTTTTTGCTTTGCGTCCGCGACCCGCTGCAGGGAGGGCTTGTTGGTCTTGATTTTGATTAGGGTCGGCTGAACGGTAGGTGAAGTGCACATCATTGAGCGATATCGCTGGTGGTTTAATTGCAAGTGAAGACGCTGTTGCTAACACTTCTTCGAGTGGAACGATGCGGCCGTCTTTCGTTTCTTTAGCAAGCTCGGCATCTTTGGCGGTTTCAGTGTCGAGACGCATGATTTCTTGAATGCGACCCAAAGCTCCAAGGGCTTGATTGGCTGAAGTGATCGCCCCAAACGCTTGCCCCAGAGGGGATAAAAGCATGAAGAGGAAGATAATAAACATCACTAGCTGCGAGATTGTTATCGAACCGTTTGCGACCCTGAACCCACCAAAACCGAGCACAGATAAAAGTGAAACCTGCAAAGCCACAAAAGAAACAGGCACGATTAGAGCTGAAATGCGAGCAACTTTAAGCCCAAGAATATATGCTTCGGTGGCTTCTTCTGTGATGCTTTCCACTTCACGCTCTGTTGCCCCAGATGCTCTGATTGTGCGTATAGAAGAGATCGATCTGTCTACTCCTGCCGCTAGGTCGCCGACTTTTGTTTGCGATTTTTGCACTGCAGGGCGGATGCGTGATGCAAGCAAGATCACGATCACAAGCGCGACAGAAAGCACTCCAAAGGTGACCAAAAAGAGCCAGGCATCAATTATTAACATTGCTATCAGAGCGCCAATAAAAAGAAGCGCACCACCAATGATTTCGACTAAACCCTGTGTCAGCACAGCGCGCAGAAGGGTTGTGTCGCTACCAATACGCGAAACTAGATCACCGGTGCGGCGTCTATCAAATTCTCTTATGGGTAGATGCAATATTTTGGCGATTAGGTTTTTACGTGACGAAAGAACCACTCCCTCGCCCATACGTTGTAAAAGGTAGTGCTGAAAGCTGTTAAAGAGAGCACTCGCTAAAACAAGGATGACCAGGATCCACAATAAAATTCCTAGTGGTTCTTGCTCACCCACTAGTGTGATGACCTGACCCACTATGAGGGGCTGAGCTAGTGCAGTCAGTGCGCCGGCGATGCTCAAGACTGTTATCACTGCAAAAAGCCCGCGGCGTTCAATCAAATATGGGAGTAACTCACTAAATTTGGCTTTATGACTAGGGTTCCTGTCATTTTTGCGGTTAGAGTTTTCAGTATTCACGTAAATTAAACTACTCTGTCAACCTGCATACAGCTTGCGTGCGCAGACGTGTTTATAAACCGCAGTAAGCTAGTTGTATGGCTCTTCTAATACCTTTTAATGGATTCACACCACAGGTTCACCCGACCGCGTGGATCGCACCAAACGCGACACTCATCGGCAACGTACACATTGGTGCAGGGGCGAGCATCTGGTTTGGTGCAGTTTTGCGGGGCGACATTGATTTGATTGAGATCGGTGATGGTAGCAATCTGCAAGACAATGTTGTTGTACATACCGATGAGGGCATACCTACCATAATCGGTAAAAATGTTGGTGTGGGTCATCTCGCTCTTTTGCACGGGACTCGCGTAGAAGATGGTTCACTTGTTGGCATGGGGGCAAAACTGTTAAACAACTCGGTTGTTGGCAAGGGTGGCTTTGTTGCAGCGGGGGCGCTTCTGCTTGAAGGTCATAAGGTACCTGAAGGGCATTTCTTCGCTGGTATTCCTGCTAAAGACCGCGGTCTAATGGGTGCTGAAATGGCGGAGCGCGTGCGCACTAACGCACTGGGATATCAGCAGCTCGCCGCAAAATATCGCGACGAAAAAATTTAATCGAGCGAGCGAATCACTTCTGCTGTGCTGAGAGCCGCCTCAGCGGCTTCGGCACCCTTTGATTCCTTTGAACCGGGTAGCCCAGACCTGTCGAATGCTTGATCGTCATTGTCGACGGTAAGCACACCAAAGCCAACGGCTTTGCCAGTGTCTAAAGCGACTCTTGTGAGTCCGTCTGTCACGGCATTGCAGACATAATCAAAGTGGGGCGTTCCGCCACGCACAATTATGCCGAGGCAAACGACTGTGTCGTAGCCAGAGTTTAAAGCGGCTTGTGCAGTAACTGGCAGCTCGAAAGCTCCAGCAACACGGTAGAGATCTTCAGTCGCATTATATTCTGCCTCTGAAGCTTCTAATACTTGGTTTGCGCCACCAATGAGTCCGGTCATGATTTCTTCATGCCAGCTTCCCGCGATAACTGCTACTTTTATGCCGGCTCCGGCTGTTTTAATGTTGGGTGCTCCGTGGCCACTCATGTTCTCTCCTTAAAATCCGTAACCTAAAAGATCCTTAACCTAAAAAATCCTTAACCTAAAAAATCCTTAACCTAAAAATTTTTTACTTTAAAACTTCTACCAAAATTTTTGTTTCAGTAATTTTTGTTTCATTGTTCATGAAGACTCGCTACTGTTCATAAAAACTTACTACTGTTCATAAAGATTCGCTGCCGATGTTGTTTGGCAGGTCGTGGCCCATTCGGTCACGTTTAGTTTCGAGATATCTTTTGTTTTGTTCTACAACACCCACAATGAGTGGAGATGTTGATTTAACGTTGACTCCCTGTTCTTTTAGCTGCGCGACTTTGTCAGGGTTGTTAGTCAGGAGCCGCACCGAGGTGACCCCTAGCTCTGTCAATATTTCTGCAGCCGCAGTGTATTCGCGAGCATCTGCTGGGAAGCCTAGTTGCAGATTCGCGTCGAGGGTGTCTAGTCCCTGCTCTTGTAACTGATATGCACGAAGCTTGTTTGCTAAACCTATTCCGCGACCCTCATGACCACGCAGATAGATCACGACACCACCCTCTTTAGCGATCTGCTCAAGAGAAGAATTTAATTGCGGCCCACACTCACACTTGAGTGAACCTAACGCTTCACCTGTGATGCATTCTGAATGCACACGCACAAGCACATTTTCTGCAGGCAGCTTTAGCTTGGGGGAGACAATCGCAAGGTGATCAATACCCACCCTGCGGTCTCGATACGCGAGAACACGG
>DATJCC010000134.1:0-6614 GCA_035514995.1 Microbacteriaceae bacterium | reverse complement strand
GCTGGGGATCGACGGAGCAGGCTCGGGTTCCCGCACAAAACCTAAGCGGGTTAGCTCGGCCGCAAAGTCATCGCTCAGTGGCGCAATGTTCGGATGCTCTTCAAACCTGATGAGTATAGGAGCTGGATTGTTGTCTCCGACGAAGCCGCGATCTTCAACGGATGCTTTCACTGCCGTGTGGAAGCCTTGCGATGTGGTCGCAACTACGTCAACAATTTTTCGGTAACTAGTGTGGGGCCTGGCCGAAGTGAGTGCTACCGCTTCACCCCAGTCGCCTTGCACAGAAATAGTGCGGGGGCGCCACAAGTCCCGTTCTATATTCCAAATTGCGGCCCGCTCTGGTTGCGCTGACAACGACTCAGGAACCTGGATACCGTCTGTCACAGAAGTGTTTGCTTGCTTGGAGTTTTGGGCGGAAGTCATGTGGTGCTTTCCTTGTCATTTAATTGCGCTGAAGTGTCAGCAGCGTTGCGGTTTAGATCGCTTCGCCTGATGCTGTCTTGTTCAGCTGCTTGAACGATCATCTGGGTGTATGGGTGCTGGGGGTTTCGAAGAACGGCTCCTGTTTCTCCTTGCTCAACAATGCTGCCATTTTGTAGTACAAGAGCGCGGTTGGCTATGCGAGTGACTACACCTAGGTCGTGGGTTATAAAGAGCATTGCGAGCCCTAGTTCGTCACGCAGTCTCGCCAGGAGGTCGAGTATTTGGGCTTGCACTGAAACATCTAGCGCTGAGACACTTTCATCACAGATTAATAAGCTTGGGTTTGGTGCAAGGGCTCGTGCTATAGCTACTCGCTGCCGTTGGCCACCAGAAAGTTGTGATGGGCGTCGGGTGCGCAGTTCAGGGTCAAGCTCAACGAGTTCCAGCAGCTCTGTCACGCCGTATTTGGATTGCTCTGCGGCGCGAAGCGCTTCAGCGAGTGTTTGTTCGATTGTAAATGATGGGTTTAGGGTCGAGTAGGGGTCTTGAAAAACAATCTGCATTTCTTCTGGTTTTCGCCCGGCTCTACCTTTTGATAACTCTTTACCGTGGAGTGTTACGACACCAGTCTCTGGTTGTTCGAGGCCTGCGATGCATCGGGCAAAGGTTGATTTGCCCGATCCCGACTCACCAACGATAGCTACAATTTCTCCCTTACCTACCGAAACTGAAGCATCTGAGAGCGCTTGAAAGTTCCCAAAACGTTTGCTCACTTTAGTTGCAGTAAGCACAGTCTTACCTCCAGGCGTTGACTCCTGCAGATCGTCAGTGATGCTTGGGTTGGCTTCTAGCAACGCTCGCGTGTAGGGGTGTTTAGGCGACTGAAGCACTTCTTCGGTGGTGCCGCTTTCAACCACTTCACCCTTACGCATCACAAATAAGTCGTCAGCTCGCCCCGACACCACACCAAGGTCGTGACTGATTAAGATCACGCTCATTTGATGTTGCAACTGTAGCTCCCGGAGCAGATCTAAAACGCCACCCTGATTGCTGGCGTCTAAAGCTGTAGTCGGTTCGTCAGCTATGAGTAGTCGTGGTTCGGCAGCTAGTGCGGCTGCGATTGCGACGCGCTGTCGCATACCGCCAGAAAGCTCTGCAGGGAAGCGTTTTGCTGTCTCGCTTGGAAGACGCACTTCGGCGAGACGCTTAGTGACTTCGGCCTTAACTTCATTGCGGCTTAATGCCTTACCGCCAGCGGCCTGCACTCGAGCTTTAATGGTTAACGCTATTTGTTCTCCGCAGCGGATCACCGGGCTGAGACTCGTAAACGGATCTTGTAGCAGTAACACTGCGCGGCGGCCGCGCACCTGATGCCACTGTTGCGTCTGCGTCATCGAAAGGTCATACTGCAGGTCATCAATTCTTGCATTGCCCAAAGCGCTTGTGGTGCGAGGGAGCAGGCCTGTTATGGCTCTGGCCGTCATTGACTTGCCAGACCCACTCTCTCCAATGATTGCGAGGGTGCGCCCAGGAGCTACATCAAAATCGAGCGGCTCTACTATGACACCTGATGGTCCGTGCACGCTGAGCCCGCGAACGCTAACGCCTGGAACGGTCTCTTCAGCTGCCAACTTTTCGACTTTCGTAGCACTCTTCGCATCACTATTTATAGAACTCTTCATAGAGTTCTTCGCGGAACTATTCATATCACTCATTGAATACCCCGTTCGCGTAGGCGTTCACTCAGATGATCGCCTAGAAGGTTAATGGCCATTGTGACTAGCACTATAAGAAGCGCCGGAATTAAGAGCATGGCCGGGTTATCAGCCATAACGCTCCGCCCATCAGCTATTTGACGGCCCCAGTCTGGTGTGCCTGGTGCCACACCAATTCCAAGAAATGATAGAGAAGATAGGGTGACAAGCGCGATTCCTAAGTTGAGCATGAGGTTAGCAAAAATTAGCGGCCACACGTTTGGCACGATGTGTCTGTACATGATGCGGGCGCGCGAAAGCGAAAGCATTTGAGCGGCTTCAACGTAGGGTCTTGGCACCTGCTCTGTCACACCTGCTCTAACGATGCGAATGTCTGATGGTGAAAACAAAATGACAAGCAGCGTAACCGTTACCCAGTATCCGGCGCCAAAAATACCCGCAACTACGATCGCTAAAAGCATGACCGGTAGTGAAAGCAGAACGTCAACGATCCGCCCAATAATCGCATCAACTGTTCCGCCAAGATAGCCTGCAAGAGTTCCAAAGATAATCGCCAGCAGCATAGATCCAGTAGCAATAACGACAGGTCCTACTATCGCCGAGCCTGTCCCGGCGAGAGTGAGCAGTAGAACGTCTCTTCCTAGCTCGTCTGTTCCTAGCAGATGACCTGGGCTACCCGGGGGTAGAAGCGCATCGAGGATGCTCTGCTTGGTGGCCGCTTCAATAAGCAGCGGTGAAATAGCTGCCACAATAAAAACGATGGCTAAGCCAACACCCGAAAGCAGCACGGTCAAATCCATGCGCTTCTTCTTGGTCTTGCCGGTGATAGATATCATGCGTGTGCGTGGCGTAATTTTGGGAGGTGTCATTTGTTTAGTTCCTTTGCTCGCACGCGCGGATCAAACAGCAGATAGCTCATATCAACAACGATTGTGATAGTTGCAATTAAGGCCGCAACTAGAAGGGTGATCGCCTGCACAACGGGAATATCTTTAAAGAGCACGGCTTCTTGTAGGAGCGACCCGATCCCGGGAAGAGCAAAAACCGTTTCAACGATAATTGTGCCACCAACAATAAATGTCAAGATTAGTCCAGCGCTCGTCACGATGGGAATAGCTGCTGCGCGAAGAGCAATGAACCTGATATCTCGCTCAGGAAGCCCGCGCGCTCTAGCAAAAGTGATCGCATCGCTTTGCAGTTCGCGAAGGACCGCGGCGCGGGTCATGCGCATTAAAATTGCGCCGATGCCCGCTGCGAGAGCGACTGCAGGAAGCGTTAAATGCCAAAGCGTGTCTAAGCCGCCACTGCCACCACCGTAAGCGGGGAAGATCGGGATTAGCATTGCAAACAAATAGAGCAACAAAATCGCGAGGGCAAAAGAAGGGGCTGAGAGGCCTACAAGTGAGAGTGTGCTCGCAAGACGGTCGCTGGCACGCCCTTCACGCTCAGCGCTGAGCACGCCCATCGGAATCGCTACTACTAGCGCGACCAGAAATGACAGCGACATTAGTGCGAAGGTGTATCCGAGACGAGCAGAAAGCACAGTAGTTACGGGCTGTTGCAAGCGTATTGATTCGCCGAAATCTCCACGCAAAGCATTTAAGATCCAATCAAAATATCTCATCAAGAATGGATCATCGAGATTATATTGAGCGCGTATCGCCGCGACTGCTTCGGGGGATGTTGGTCGGTTACCCAGAAGGTTCTTCACGATATCGCCTGGAGCAAGATAGACGAGTGAAAAAGTGAGAAATGAAATGACGAGCAGAATCGCGAGCACACCCAGAAGTCGAATTCCGAGTGTGCGTGCGAGTACTCGCACCAACGATTTGGTGCGAGTACTCTGCTCATCAGGTTGCATAAGTTCAGTCGCAGTCATGAACTTCTCCTGTAGTTTCGTTGCAACGCTGTGAGGCTGAGTGGGTTACTCAGCTGCGTATAGCTGTGGACCCCATGCTCCGAGGAAGGTGAATGGTGAGAAGTCTTTAATACCGATCTCGTTTGAGAAGTATGTGAGTGACTGACCCCACCAAAGAGGAGATGTGTGTGTATTTTTGTGGTTTTCCTCTTCAAGCTGCAACAGAATGTTAACGCGATCTGCCGGGTCTAGAGCCGCATCAGATTCAGCGATTAGACGCTGAGCTTCAGCACTGTCAAAGTGGCTGTCGTTTCCCGCTCCAAGCAGGTAACTGCTTACTTCTGCAGGGTCTCCAGTAGTCGAGAAGTACCACATGAATCCGAGGCCGTGCTCGCCATCACCTATTGTTGCAAGCCATTCCTCGATAGGAACTTCGCGAACATTAATAGTAACCCCAAGCTGTTTCATGTTTTCAGCGATTGATTGAGCTGCAGTGCCAAGCTGTGGGCCTGTGTTCGGGTAGGTGAGTTCGGTGGTAAACCCGTCAGCAGCAGAGGAATCTTCAAGGAGCTCTTTTGCACGGTCCATATCAAAAGAGTGGTGTGGCAGATTGCTGAGCACATCGCGGGCAGCGTCAGCATCGTAAACCTGGCTCAATGACTCGGGGGTCATAATTGATGTTGCTACTTCGCCATAACCGTGAAGCAGTTTTTCAACTATTGCTTCACTATCAGTTGCAGTTGCGATGGCAGCGCGCACATTTGGGTCATCAAACGGAGCTACTTCGTGATCAAACAGCAGACCTGCATATGACAGATCGTTAACCGCGTCTACCCGACCTTCAGAAATGTCTTGCCAAGAGTTAGCTTGTTTCAAAGGAACATTGAACGCAATGTCAATATCACCTTTTTGTGCTGCAAGAAGACGCGTGTTTTCATCGGGTATAAAGTCGATGCGAATCTGCTCAACCGGTGGCTGCTCACCCCACCACGTGTCTACACGGTCTAGCACTACGTGAGAGTCGGGGCTAAACTCTGTCACAGCATAAGGGCCGGTGCCCATTAGCAGAGAGTTGCTTGTGCCCACTTTTCCATCGTGCTCCTCCCAGAATGCTTGTTGAGTCACAACGAGTGCACCAACATTTGAAAGGTTTGTGAGGAATGAAGCGTTCGGGTTTTCAGTTTTAACTGTGATCTCGTTATCGCCAGTGACCTCTGCTGAGGCCATACCCTGCAGATAGAAAGAAGTGCCTGGTGAGGCAACAGGGTCGGCAGCCTGCTCAATACTAAAAACAATGTCTTCAGGAGTTACAGTGTCGCCGTTGTGAAACTTGGCATCTTCACGAACGGTGAAAACATAGGTGGAATCATCAGTCATTTCCCACTCTGTTGCGAGCCCGGGAACGAACTTGCCTTCTGAATCAAGGCTGACGAGCCCTTCTTGTACGTTGGCTGCCAGGTAATAGTTCAAAATGCCCGACTCTTGACCGATGTAAAGGTTGGCTAGTGAGCCTGGGAAAGCGACCTTCACGGTTTCAATTCCTTGACCGCTATCAACAAGGTCTGCGGGAGCCTCATCTTCAGCAGGGCTAGCGCCAGAAGAGCAAGCGCTCAAGACGAGTGCGGCAGTTGCAGCAATTGCAACGCCGAAAAAACGTCGAGTTCGTTTGTTCGGTGGGGATGAAGTTTTCATTAGTTTATGCTCCTTTGCAACCATGAGTTTTAAGGTGTGCGGTTAATTGATTGCCCTTGCAAGTGTACCAGTATAGGCCCTTTACAACCTCACCAGAAACGTGAAGAGTTCTATCATGAATAGTTATGAATCGAAGCCGATTAGGAGGTCAAAGAAGAGCAGAAAAAGAGCCAAGTAAAACTAATTTAAGTAAAACTAATTCAAGAGAAAAAACACGTTTAATGGCGCGCTATGCAACATTGAAATAGCCTAGAGTTAGATGGCATGAACTTTAAAGCTGAACAAATGCGTGCAGACTTTCCTGCTCTAACAACCGGGCTTGCTCTTTTTGATGCTCCAGGCGGCACACAGGTGCCTGAGCAAGTCGCTGACGCAATCCGCGAAACAATGCTTTCTCCAATCTCAAACAGGAGCCCAGCTTCGTTGCCTGGCCGCAATGCCGAAGAAGCTGTGCACTCATTTCGTTTAGCGGCCGCCGACCTGATGGGCGCTGACCCCAAAGGGGTGATGCACGGCAGAAGTTCGACACAACTGACAATGGATTTTTCGCGGGCGCTATCGAAAAACTGGGTGTCGGGAGACAATATTGTGCTTTCCAAACTAGACCATGACAGCAATATTGCACCATGGCTCATAGCGGCTGCACACGCTGGGGTCGAAGTGCGCTGGGCACAGTTCGACGCAAACACAAGTGAGCTAGACACAAAACAGTACCAATCGTTAATCGATAAACGCACTCAGGTTGTAGCGCTAACTGCCGCATCTAATTTCATTGGTTCTAAACCTGAGGTCTCAAAAATTGCAGCCATCGCACACGCCCACAACGCTTATGTTTACGTTGACGCAGTGCACTATGCCGCTCACGATCCGCTCGACATAAAAACACTCGGCGCCGACTTTACGGTGGTCTCACCTTACAAACTATT
>DATJCC010000133.1:0-2412 GCA_035514995.1 Microbacteriaceae bacterium | reverse complement strand
CGATGATTCTGGTATATGGGAGCGCGATCTATTTACAGATTTTTTAGAAACTCGCACGTCTAAAGATGGCAGTGATCTGGGTGCCCAGCTGACAATGCTTTTTCAAGTGCTCAACCAGCCCCGTGAGCGGCGAGCTTCAACGCTTGATGAAACAGTGGCAAGGTTTCCGTATGTGAACGGAAGAATTTTTGAAGAATCGCTTTCAATTCCATTCTTTAATGCAAAGATGCGCAACAAACTGCTAAATGCGTGTGCTTTTAACTGGTCAGATATTTCTCCCGCGATTTTTGGTTCACTCTTTCAGGCGGTGAAATCTCCTGAGGCGAGGCGCAAGCTTGGAGAGCACTACACAACAGAGACTAATATTCGCAAGACAATCGACCCGTTGTTTCTCGATGAGTTGAACGAGCAATTCGATGCAAATATTCACGACATTCGCGGTTTGAAATCTTTACGTAAAAAGCTTGGCCGGATAAAATTTATGGACCCTGCTTGCGGGTCGGGAAACTTCATCATCGTCGCCTACCGTGAACTACGCGCTCTAGAACTCAAGATCCTTATTCGCTTGCAGGAGCTGGGCGACACCTCTGCCATTCCAACGCTCTATTTTGAGCGGGAAGACCTCGCTGTGCAGTTGGATAATATGCGCGGTATTGAGATCGAGGAATGGCCGGCACGAATCGCCCAAACATCTCTTAGGCTTGTTGATCACCAAGCGAATATGGCTATGCAGTTGGCGCTTGGAAAAGCACCAGAAACACTTCCGTTGGACACTGTTTCTGTAATCCATGTGGGTAACGCGCTGCGAATGGATTGGGCTGAGGTTACGCCTCCCTCAAACGAAAACGATGTGGTGATTGCTGGCAACCCACCTTTCATTGGTGCACGGTTTATGACAACGGAGCAAACTGCTGAGCTAAAAGATATTTGGGGTGGAAAAGTTGGTGGTCTAGACTATGTTACCGGGTGGTTTAAGAAGGCTTCTGACTACTTCGCTGGTAGCGCGGGCGGCAGATTTGCTTTTGTGTCAACTAACTCAATTGCACAGGGTCAGCCGGTTGCTGCCCTGTTCAAACCACTTTTCGAAGCTGGTTGGCGCATTCGTTTTGCACATCAGACTTTCCCTTGGGTTTCTGAAGCCCCGGGTGGCGCAGCTGTGCATTGTGTAATTACGGGATTTGATAAACGCGGGGGTAGCCAAGCAGAACTATTCAGCTATCAACTGGGACAGAGCGAACCTGTTGTTTCTGTCGTACCCAACATCAATGGGTATCTTATTGATTCTGCAGATATTTTTGTTACATCACGATCTAAACCTTTATCTCTTTCGCTTCAGCCAGTATCGTTTGGTTCAATGCCAAATGATGGTGGAAATTTTATCGTAAACACAGAACAGCTCAAGTCAGTTCAATCAGATCCTATTGCTTCAAAATATTTACGAAAGTATGTTGGAGCTAGAGAGTTAGTTCAAAACATTCCAAGATGGTGTCTATGGCTGAAAGATCTCGACCCAGTCGATCTGCAAAGGTCTAAGATTCTTCGTGATCGTATACAAGCTGTTCGAAGTTTACGACTCGATAGCAAAAGAGAATCCACAAAGAAGCTTGCTCACACCCCTAATCGTTTCGGAGAAGATAGACAACCTGGGCACCCTTACGTTTGCATGCCGAGTGTTGTGTCTGAAAACCGTAGATATTTTACAGTGGCTCATCTTGATGCGGATGTTATAGCCAGTAATCTGGTGTATACCGCCGAGGATTCAGACGGGTTTTTGTTTGGCATCGCGAGCTCTTCGATGTTTATCACTTGGCAAAAAGCAATTGGTGGGCGCTTAGAATCCCGAATTCGGTTTTCTAACACTGTTGTGTGGAACAACCTGCCGCTGCCAGAAGTCTCACCGGAGCTCAGGGCACAGATCATTGAAACCGGTAAAAAAGTGATTGAGGCACGCAAGCTTCACCCTGAACGCTCACTTGCAGAGCATTACCACCCGTTAGCGATGGATCCGCTGCTCATTAAAGCTCACGATGCTTTAGATAAGGTTGTAGATAAAGCCTTCGGCGCGACAAAGCCTTTGCGCTCGAATGAGGAGCGACAGGTGATTCTTTTTAAACGCTATAAAGAGCTAACGACCCCTTAGCTAACATCTATTGCAATCAGACATCTTTCATCACCGAACTTCTGCGAGGAACAATTTTGTGCAACGTTAAGTCAGGTGACAGGGCATGATGCTGTAAGATTAAAAACTGGCGTATTTTTATGCCCAAGCCCTGCCTCAGTAGCTCAGTGGATAGAGCACTTCTCTCCTAAAGAAGGGGTCGTAGGTTCGATTCCTACCTGGGGCACTATTCCAATTTGTTGTTTTGCTTTAAAAGATCACGAATTTCTGTGAGAAGTTCCTGTTCTGTAGGC
>DATJCC010000132.1:0-7899 GCA_035514995.1 Microbacteriaceae bacterium | reverse complement strand
TGCGATGGGCGGGGTTGATCCGCAACTTTCAGGCCACATTAAAACCGCTGTAGAGGTTGCCGGAATGGCCAAAGAAGAAGTGGCAGAGTGCTTCGTGCATTTGATGCCTTATATTGGTGTCCCGAAAGCGCTTGCTGCATTGCGTTGTATGAAGGCTGCCTTCTCAGAAAGTTGAAAATCCAGTTTTGCAGAAGCGGCTCACGGTCTCCGACTCAAGTTCTGGAGTATTCTTTGATTCACTGCCTAGAATCACCACATAAAGAAGTCTTGAAATAGCGTTGAAAGGATGGTCAGTGATTTCAAACCCCGCTGAGGCCACTCCGAGTAGACGCGACTGGTTTGCCCTGGCTGTTCTCGCTGTTGGGCTCGGGCTGATCGTGCTCGATGGAACAATCGTGGGTGTTGCTCTCCCCACAATCATCGGTGATTTAAACCTTAACCTCACAGACGCGCAATGGGTAAATAGTCTCTATGCTGTTGTGCTCGCCGCGCTGCTACTTTCGACTGGAAACCTGGCGGACCGGTGGGGGCGTAAACGACTTTTCATGGCAGGCATAGTCGTGTTTATGGCTGGAAGCCTCCTGGCTGCAGTTGCTTCAACGGCGGGGATGCTGATCGGGGCGCGCGCGGTGCAGGCGGTGGGGGCAGCCTTCATTATGCCCTCCACACTCTCAACAGTGAATGCGGTCTTCCGTGGCAAATATCGGGCAGCAGCATTCGGCGTGTGGGGTGCAGTTATTTCTGGTGCCGCCGCAATCGGCCCTCTTGCAGGTGGTGCACTAACGCAGTGGGTTTCTTGGCATTGGATCTTTCTTGTGAATCTACCTTTGGGCGTTCTCGTGCTCACCGCGGCAATTTTTACGATTCCAGAAACCCGCGGTGATCAAAAACGTTCAGGTGTCGACATAGTGGGTGCGCTATTGAGCGCGATTGGCTTTGGATCGCTTGTGTTTGCAGTGATTGAAGGCCCCAGCCTCGGCTGGTTGAAGCCCAAAAACGAAATCGTAATTTTTGGGTGGGTGTGGAATCAAGACGTCACTGTTTCAATCGTTCCCGTCGCCTTCGTGATCGCAACTATTGCAGTAGTTTCATTTATTGTCTGGGAGCACCATCGCGAGAAGGTACAGCGTGCAGCACTTCTAGATTTGAGTCTGTTTTCTTTTGCCACATTCTCGTGGGGAAACCTTACAGCGGCAATGGTTTCAGTGGGTGAATTTGCAATAATCTTTGTACTCCCTCTCTATCTCATCAATGCACTCGGTTTAGAGGTTATGGGCGCTGGTCTGGTGTTAGCCGCTATGGCTTTGGGTGCTTTCCTTTCCGGCGCGTCTGCTCGTTTCGTAGCTGCAAAGTTCGGTTCGCCCGGTACCGTGCTTATAGGGCTTGGCCTTGAAGTTATCGGTGTTCTTGTTCTTGCGCTGCTAACACGAGCAGACACTCTGGGGTGGATCACCGCAATTCCTCTGGTTGTCTACGGACTGGGTTTAGGGCTTGCATCTGCACAGCTAACCGGCACAATCCTCCGCGATATCCCAGTTGGCATGTCGGGGCAGGGATCAGCCACCCAAAGCACTGTGCGACAGGTTGGAACAGCGCTTGGTACAGCTTTTGCTGGTGTCTCCCTTTCGGTAGCTTTATCATTCACTTTTCCCAAAGCTTTGAGCAATGCGGGGATAACGGGTGAAACTGCAGATGAGTTGGCTAGTGCGGCGCTCCAATCAGCAGGAACCACCATTTCGGAGCTTCGCGAGCAGAGCGTTGCAAGCGATTTGGGAGATCAGACCTTGGCGGCAGTTGACGCTCTAACCATAGGCTTTGCTGAGGGAACGCGCTGGGCGTTGTTGACAGCCACGGTTTTCCTTATTTTTGGGTTCATTGGCGCACTCAAAGTGCAACGCGCCGCCCGACAGCCTGAGCACTGAATATTCAGTGAGTGATGAGCTTGCCACTTTTTGAAAGCTCCGGGTCTGTACAAGACGACAGGTCGAAACAGCACGGGCGTCGTTTCCCATCACGCAACTTTGAAATGCTAACGGCCACCCGGCGGGCCCGTGTATCAGGGTTTTTGGTTGCCTGAATCCAGCGCACCCACTCCCATCGTGCCATCGGAGTGATATCGAGCCAGGTTTCTTCTAGGTCGGGGGCGGTTTCGAGAGCAGCTTGTAAATCTTCTGGTATTTGAGGTTCGGGCCAACTCTTTGTCACTGACATCTCGACGCGCACTTTCTCACCGTCAGTAACCCTGACTTTTTCAGGGAACCTTTTGTCGATTGAGATCCAGTGGCCCTTCAGTCCGTCAGGCTCAATAACGGTTGCAAATTCTTGACCGTTAATGCGCCCAGTTACAGCCATCTGACCGCGCGACGGCAGTTTGGCGCTCGCAGGAGCGGGGATCCGCACAACCGCACGATCATTAATTTGCTGCACTTTAGCTGCGAAATGAATCATGCTCATTCAACGATTTTAAATCTTTTCGCTGAAACCTGCCCTAATTTATGCAAATATTTCTGCAAAAAATTATGCAAAGCTAAACGATCCAATGAATTCTTTTTAGAAGAATGGTAGGTACGGGTTGAATCCTAGGGCCTCCTCCACGCTTCCGGCGTCAGAGATCCACGCCCCTGTTATAGCGCTGGAATAATTTTTGAGGTGAATCGAAATGATCACTGCACGCCACGCGTCAGTGACGGAAAAAAACACCTCATCATCTTTTGCTTCACCAATTATCGGGACTGGATTGTAGTCATCGTCAACAGTAAAGAGCTCGGCGGTAACAGACTCCTTAGCTATATTCGCTGACTCACGCATATCCTTCACGATGTCTTTGTCAGCGTCTGGATACATGTCGTGCACCACCTCGGCCTGAGCTGGTGCACTCAAAGCAGAACTACTCAGTGGTTCGAGAGCAGCGATCACCAGTGAGGTGAGCCTATCTGAGCGATCACTAGCGGCTGCAAACTTCTGCTCTGCTTCTGCGAGTTCAGCCTCAGCCTTTTCTAAATCTGCTTTCGCCTGCTCCACAACCTCATCTGTAACATCGTCTTCAGCAACCAATGCAATCGGGGTTCTATCCACTGTGTCGACGAGCTGTTGCACAGAGTCGGTGTCGAGATTCAAAAAGTCGGTTTGCCACACATACCCCTCGGCCACAATCGTTTCTTGAGCAGAATCTACCAGCTCTACCTCTTCTTCATTTAACTCTTTATCTTGAAGAAACTCGATGAAGTCATCACTCACCTGAGACAACGCGGCTCGATCGTCGTCAGAGAAGTAGTGATCCGAATACTCAGAAAGCTCCTCTATATCAACCTGAAATTCTTGCACCTCTTCAAACTGGAGCGCGTAAAGAACAGTAAGAAGTTTGTTCTCCTCGAGCAGCCTGTGGGTTTCACTACTCGCATTTTCAACCTGCTTCATAGTCGCGTTGTATTCGGCTACACGTTGAGCATGCAAATATTTAGGTATAAAAATTGCTGCGGCAACCGCCAGCAAAACAACGAGCAAGCCAGCCGCTAGGGCGATCCACGGCCAAATTCGTCGCTTTTTGGCTACCTCGGGACTTGTAGTTACCCCAACCGAGTCGTTACTAATATTTGCCTGATGATCCACAGCTTTCCCTTTCGTGCAGTCGCCCTAATTATGGCCCATTTGAGGTTGTTCTACAAGCAACTAAGCTACGGTTGGTTTTTTGTTTGGTGCCTCGGGTGAGGAATAGCGAACAGCATCTATCTGCCTGTGAGATACTTTTTGATGCTTTCCAGGTAAATAAAAACACATTCAGGGTTCAGCTCTTACCTGTTGTGGAGTACCTTAATAGGTATGTGGCGTCAGAGAATCAGTAGATTCCAGTTACCGGTTTTTTTCATTCTTGCATTCGTTTTGACATGGTCCGTGCAACTGGTGGCATACCGGTACGCTCACACGAGCGGGCATCAGATTAGTAATGAAGATAACCTGGTGCACTTCCGTGATCTGATTACGGGAGACATAGATCCCAGTTTTTTACCGTACCTGCTCCTTTTTCACATAGCTTTTGGACCGAGCATAGCGGGCATAATAGTAGCTTTTGTGTTCAACGGAAGTGACGCGGTTCGCGTTATTTTTCGGAGGCTCTTCCGCGTTCGCATTCCGTTCCGATGGGCAATTATTACGCTTTCAATTCCGATCGTCTGGAGCGCTGTAGCGCTACTGGTTGGCTTAGCCGCAAATGGTTTTCGTCCCTTAAATTTCAATTTTCTAGTACCGCTGGCGCTAGCTCCAGCGCTATTTCTCTATATGTTTATATTTACGGGTCTCTCTGAAGAAATTGGATGGAGAGGGTATGCGCTACCGCAATTACAAAAAAGTTTCACCGCTGAACGATCCAGCTGGATCTTGGGAATGCTGTGGGGCCTTTGGCACCTTCCTTCAGTGCTTTTCATACCCTATCTTCGTGGCGAACTGACAATATTTGTGGCTTTAGTGTCAGTGCTCGGGCTGACCTTTGGAATTGTCGGGTGGACGATCGTCATCACCTGGGTCTACAACAACACAGAAAGCGTGTTTTGGATTGTTGTGTTGCACGCACTCACAAACACCATGCAATCGTATTTTGTATTGTCTTCTGGTAGCTCGGTGGCAATGACGGTCTGGCCATTAATCCCGTGGATCTTTGCGATTTTCTTGCTGAAAAAATTTGGCGGCAAAACCCTGACTGGCAAAACCACCGTGTATTAACCTCAAGATACTGACTCATCCAGGGTCCTACCCTCACCTCCCCAGCCGCGAGAGTAGGAAAAACGTCGTGATAATGCAGGTTTTGAGCGTTTTTCCTGCTTTCGGGGCAGAGCCTTACGCTTGCGGGGGTGGTGACTTTAGGCTCGGCGTGGGTCAGGCATCCTTGGTGTAAACAGCCGCGCCTTCGATCCACGTTGATACTACTTGGGCGGTGTGGATCTCTTCCTTCGGAAGCGTGAAAGGGTTAGGCTCAATGACCGCAAGGTTGGCTAGGTAACCTTCGCGGATCGAACCTGTGTCGTGTTCACGATGATTAACGTAAGCGCTACCTGAAGTGTAAGCGGTGAAGGCTGTAGCCAGGTCGAGAGTTTGATGCGCTCCGCCAAGAGGCTGCGAGCCACTATTTGGGGTGGCCCTGTTGACTGCCGTGTCGATTGCTTCTAGCGGGTTAGCCGACGACACCGGCCAGTCGCTACCAGCGGCAAGACGAGCGCCCTCACGCTGCAACTCACCGAAAGGATAGTGGCGTGCTGCCGCACCGTCTTGCAAAAAAGGGAGTGTCAGATCATCAAGCTGATCTTCATGAGCTGCCCACAGCGCTTGGATGTTTGCGGTTGCATTTAACTCAGCAAAACGAGGGGTGTCCGACTCAGCGATCATCTGTAGGTGCGCCAAGTGATGACGTCCGTTCGTTTCTCCGTTTTTAGCGCGTGCTTCTTCTAGCGCATCTAGACCGTCACGGACTGCACGGTCGCCTAAGGCGTGAAAGTGCAGCTGCATGCCCGCAGCATCGAGTCGGGTGACAGCTTCGCGCAGAACATCATTGTCTATAAAAGAGATTCCGTGATTACAGGTGTTGTGGCCGCTGGTGTCACGGTAGGGTTCGAGCATTGAAGCTGTAAAGTTTTCGGCAACGCCGTCGAGCATAATTTTTACGGTTCCCAAATCATAACGGTTGATCGATCCGTTCTGTTTCTGGTTATCCCTGCGGCTTATTATCTCATCGATTTGTTCGAGCCCACGGTTTCGATCCCACCACTGCGCGCCAACAACATGCGCGATTAGGGTTTTTTCTTTAAGCGCACGATCGTATGCTTCCAAGGTTCCTTTGCCAATGGTGTCTCCTCCAACAATGGCGTCTTGCCACCCGGTGATGCCAAACGAAAGGAGCTCCTCTTGAGCGCGCAACAAACCTTGGTAGGCAAGATCATCAGTGGTTTGTGGAGCTACATCGTTGAAAAGATCCATAGCCCCCTCATGAAATGTGCCTGCCGGGAAGCCGTCAGCTTCGCGTTCGACACGCCCATCAAATGGATCTTCGGTAGTTTTATCTAAAGACGCGAGTTTGATCGCTGCCGTGTTAGCCCATGCGCTGTGGTGATCACGGCTCATAACCAGCACTGGCCGATCGGGCACAACCTTGTCGAGCAAATCGCGGGTTGGTGCACCGCCAGGGAAGTGATCCATTGACCACCCGCCTCCGAGGATCCACTCCTCATCTGGGTTCGCCGCAGCATATTCTGCTACCGTTCGACCGCTTCTTCAGCAGTTTCGGTCTTAGAGAGATTGCACTGCAACAGCTCGACACCAGCAGTGGTGGGGTGCACGTGGGCGTCTTGAAAACCTGGGGAAAGAAGCGCTCCGTTGAGATTTATTTTTTGGGTGTTGGGGCCGACTAACGAAGCAGTCTCTGAATCCGGCACAATGGCTGTGATTTTTCCTGCCGTAACACCCACTGACATGCCAGTAACGGGTTCGCCCGAACCGGTGAAAACTTCCCCTCCAGAAAACAAAACATCAACAGCCATGGATTTCCTCTCGACTATAAATCTAACTTGAATTTAGGTGTCAAAATTCTAGGTGTCGAGACACTAAACCTCAACACTGTAAATCACAAGTTTTAAAATTATAACTTCAAACTAAGACGTCTCGAGTCTATCTAAGGTGCAAGTCCTAAGGTGCAAGTCCTAAAGTGCAAGTCTAATTTCGTGCAACTATTTCGCGAGCATCAGGCCCGGTCGCTCCAGCACCTCACCGACGGCTGTAATAAATTTGCTTGCCTCTGCTCCGTCAATCAGACGGTGATCGAATGAAGCCGCGAGCGTGACAACATCCCGCAGAGCGATCTCCCCCTTATATTCCCAGGGTTTTCTGCGGATCGCTCCTAGCGCAAGAATCATCGATTCGCCGGGGTTAATGATTGGCGATCCAGAGTCAACACCAAACACTCCCACGTTTGAAATGGTGATAGTTGAACTGCTCAACTGCGCGGGGGTGAGCTCACCTGCTAAAGCCTTTTCGCGTAGTTTGGATATCTGCTCTGTTATGGCCACTGCGTCTAAATCATTTGCCTGATCAACGCTTGCAACAACCAGGCCCCTTGGGGTATTCATAGCGATGCCGAGGTTTATTGATTCAAAATATTTGATGGTGCCTTCGCTCGCATTAAAACTCGCATTTGTTTCGGGAACGAGTTTGCAAGCACGCACAATGGCGCGGCAAACCAGACTCAAAAACGAAGGCGCAGAACCCTGTTTTGTTGAAGCTTTTAGATCTGCCACTAACCCCGATGTCTCAGTTACGTCTACGTCAAGAAAAACAGTTGCGTGGGGCACTTCAGTGTAGCTTTTTGTCATAGCGGCGGCGCTATGTTTGCGGATCCCCTGCACCCGCTCAGTGCGCACTCCAGCCACATCGCTTAGACCTCCACGCTGTTGCTGCCGACCACTGCCACTGTCGCTTATGCCACTGTTGTCGCTTCTGCCACTATCGCTTCTGCTACTGTCGCTGCCACTACGAATGCTGCCATTTCTGTCAACACCGTCACTACTCATGAAAGCGCCGTCGCTTCCACCACTAATGAAAGCGTCGATATCAGACCTGGTTAGAACCCCGTCTGATGCTGGCACAGATCGCAAGTTTACGCCCATCTTTTTTGCATAGAGCCGCACGGGTGGCGTCGCGCGCACCTGCTCAGAGACCGTGTGTTCAGAGACCGTGTGTTCAGAGACCGTGTGTGAAGTGCCGTTGTCTACACTTGAAACTGCATCTTCGGAAGTAGCGCCACCGAAAGTAGCGCCTTCGGAAGCGTCACGTGTGAAAGGCGTAACCGGCCAAGCGCGCGGCGTGCGCCGAACTTCACCCTTGCTGATGCGAACCGAACCGACGAGCACGTCAAGGCGT
>DATJCC010000131.1:0-5712 GCA_035514995.1 Microbacteriaceae bacterium | reverse complement strand
GGCTATGCATTCAATGACACCCTGCAAATTGGTCAGCTTCACGACCCATTTACCAGCGTTGATCCAGACGAACAAAAGAACACCCCAATATTTCAGACTTACCGCAAGCTGCTTGCAGTAAGCGGATCAGATGCGATAGGCGAAGTCACATATCCGAGACTCGGTATTGGCTTGCCGGTTTATCATGGCACTTCAGACACTGTCATTTCAAAAGGTGTTGGCCACATGTTTGGTTCGTCATTGCCAATTGGAGGGCCATCAACACACTCCGTGCTAACCGCACACTCGGGGCTGGCTCACGCAAACCTTTTTACTCATCTTCTTGACGCCAAAGTTGGCGATATTTTTTGGATAAGTGTATTGGGCGAAGACCACTATTATGAGGTTCAATCAATTGAAACGGTGCTGCCCGATAACACTGATAGTTTGCAAATCGTAGAAGGTCAAGATTTAGTGACTCTTTTTACTTGTGCACCAATAGGAATTAACTCCCACCGGTTTATGGTGCATGCCGAACGTATCTCAAATCCCGAATCAAGCGGCATGCAAGAGATAGCTGGTGACGGCAGTAACGCCGGATTTCCATGGTGGTCGCTGTGGTTTTTGTTATCTTCGGGAGCGTTAGCTCTGATGATTTTTGCGCCCGCTCGCCAAAAACCAATTAAGTAGTCGAGAGTCTATAGATAGACGTATTTGGCTTCTATTGAGGATGTCTGAGGTTGCGCAAGTGTCAATACGGGCTATTTACAGGGTGATATTTGGGGAAAAGTGGATTTTTTTCAGGAAGATCTGAGTCGATTGACCAACTACAAAACTCCAATATTTGTTGCTCTTGCATTGCGCGTAGTCAATGGACTACACTAGTCTTGAGTTTATGTTTGTAGAAAATTTCGATCAAACAAGATGTTGGTCAATGATTTGTAACTGCTGGTGTTTCTGTGGATTTTGGGAATGCATAGCGTGCTAGGGGATACGGTTGAAAATTTTATTGAGGCGAGGGTTCGCATTCTTAGCGTTGAGCCTTAGTCTGCTTGTTGGTTTTAGCATGCCGCTTACTGAGTCGGTTTCAGCCTTAGCCGCTCCCATTGCAAGCAAAGACGGTGTTAGTGATGTAATTACCGAAGCAAGTGTTATATCTAACAGATTTCCAACACAACAACACAGACTAGATAACTCTGTTTTGTCAGATGATGAGGGTACGGTGCTGGGAGATGTTGAAGACGAGTCTGACCCCAGTGATGCTGATGCACTAGATCCTGCACCGGTTTCTCCTGCACCGCTCGAGCCTGAATTAGTTGAGCCGCCACTGTTTGAAGATTTACCAGTATTGGACGATTCGATTTCTGACGATGCAAGCGATGGCATCTCAGAATCTGAAAATGACGAGCAGTCTGATGATGGTGCAGAGACTGATATGGATGCTGAATCAGCTCCTTCTAAAGCCCAAAGTGGGCCAGAAGTTCAACGGATAGTTCCTTCTGAAAACTTTTGCAGACATAATACTTACTTTTCGCTTGATCGCATTTCAGGCACACGAACTTCAACAGGAAGCTTGCGCATCAGACAGGTCACCTATAATCCATCGACTTTTGCTATCACACCTGCAACAGTTGCGATTCCAAGTGGCACTTCAAACATAACTCTTCCTGCAAACGGCAGTGTTAACTCTTTAGGTGTAACAGAAGATGGAATTTTCTACTTCACAGCTCAAAGACAATATACAACCGGTTTCTGGCCAGTCGCCCGAACAGTCCAAGCATATGACGTCTATAAATACGAGTTAAACAGTTACAATCACGGCAACTCGACATCAGCTGGAACACTTACGCGCGTGGTTACCGAAGGTGCCAATGCAAGCGATGCGACCCTGGTCGCCGGTGCGGTTGACCCCATAACCGGTGATTTCTTTTTTGGTTTTTATGAAGCAGGAACTGGTACTAACGGCAGGGTACAATTGCACCTTTACAGGCATGCTAAAGGAACGAATACGGCAAACAAAGTTGGGGTTTTTAGAACAGCAACAGGCCAGAACTATAACGAATCTGCTGGAAACGGAGACTTTGCGTTTAACGGTGACGGCGATCTGATTTTTATCGCTAGCGGCACCGCAAACGCTATGACCGGTACTGTTACTAGTGCTCAGTTGCAAACGGCAATCTCAAACAGTAACCCGACAACGCTTTATAACATTCCAACTTCACAAATAAGTATTCATAATGGCACTGTTGGTGGAACAGCTTTTAACGGAATTGCCTTCACTTCAGGTGGGCAATTGATTGTTGAGCAGGGAAACCAGAACAGAATTAAACGTGGGATTGACTTCAGCAACCTGACAGGAAGCGCAACGTCTCTTACCGGAACAGTAGGCACTCTGGTTGATTTAGCTTCATGTCATACCCCACCGGTTTTTAAACTTCAAAAAGACGTACAGGGTCGTTATAATCCAAATGACCAGTTCACACTTGAAGCACAGTGGCACCAAACAGAAACAAGCGCTAAAACCTCACTTGGCACCGTCACAACAACAGGTGCTGCAGACGGAATTCAGGCTGAAGTAGTTGGCCCAAAACCTGTTGAAAGTGGTATCTGGTATACAGTTGCCGAAACAGCCGGTAACTCTGGGACTAATCTCAATAATTATGAAAAAACTTTATCTTGTGATTTTAATGGCACAAATGTTCCAGTAACACCAACTACGGCCGGAAGCCAAACATCATTTAGATTTCAATACCCTGCCGTAACAAGCACCCAGGGCGGATCACTCACATGCACTTTTAAAAACAGTGAGCTAAAGCCGAGGCTTGAAACAGCAAAATCATCAGACCCAATCAGCGGAACAGCTGTAGAAAATAATGAAGTAATCAATTACACTCTCAAATTCGACAACAGCACCGGAACAGCGCCGGCAACCGTTGATCATACCGACTGGCTAGCTGATGTGCTAGATGATGCATATTTTGTTGATGCTGCTGGCAACCAAGTATTAGCCCCCGTGATCACCTCATCTGCGGGTCTTACTGCGGATTGGGATGCCTCGAACCAGCGCATAAACATAACTGGAACAGTTCCGACTCAGCAAGATAGCACCTTAACGTTTAAAGTTAAAGTGAAAGAAAACTCTGCTGACCGTGAAGCGAGCGGTGATCCGCTACAAGGGTATCTACTTCGCAACTACCTGACTCCATCAAGTGTGACCACTCCACCGGCAACTTGTGATGACACAACAAACATGTGCACCGAGCACCCTGTTGAAGCATGGACGTTTGAAAAAACATCACTTCCGGTCTCAGGTGCGAGCCTGCATAAGGGCGGGAACGCTCATTACAAGCTTGCCGCAACAAAAATGAATTCTGCCGCAGACATTGAAGAGCTAACATTCACAGACGACTTGACGCAAGTATTTAAGAGCGCCGGATGGGCGCCGAATGCTGCTGTGCCGGGTGGCGCTTTACCTCGAGGCGTGTATTTCTTCAATGAGCAGGGTGACACCCTTGATCAAAGTGGCAACCTAACTGCGACGCAACCTGCACCAGCATACGATGCTAACGAAGTTGCTCCTCCTACACTACAAAGTGGCAGTTGGATTCTGCAAAAAACGGTAAATATGCCAGCAAACGCGATACGTGCGGAACTGTGGTTTGCTGTGCAGGCAGGTGAAACGCCAGAAGGAATTCCTGCCGTATTAGGAATACAAGACGGTGATCCGCAACAGCCAATATCCCAGCCTTCAAGCGGTTGGGCATTTGTGAACTATGCGACGGCATCAGCGAAAAAGACCAATAATGCGCCGTTCATCGCAAATCAATGTGATACAGCAACCGGAACAGCTGATGGCTGGTGGCTACCTGACACATCGGCGGACCCCAGGCTTGGGCTAGATGCGGCAGATGCCTCAGTGCCAGCGGCTTGTCAGGTAGCGCATAAACTTGATGCTAACTATTTTACAATACGTAAAGATGCGGCCGGCGTCGGTGAAAATCTCGACCGTAACTCTACCTATGGCACAGACACAACTGGGCTTTGGAACATGGTTGGGCACGAGTTTGAAATTCGCGACAACGAAAATGGGCAACCATCTAGCAACCAATCTAAATATCTCTGTCGCACCGAATATAACCCTGGTCCTGCTAATGGCCCTAGTAACTGGAACGGTATATTCATTACCGGAGGAACTCTAGATGCGGGGATAAACTCACCAACTTTGGCAGCTATTAAAGCCTGGAATAACGAGAATCCGCTAAACGAGATCCCCGAATGTGCAATCGCATACCCACAAGCTGGACCCGGTGGCCAAACAGGCCGTTGGAAAATCGAGAACCTTCCAGAAGCAGATAGAGACTTCCCAAACACGACAAACGCCACAGCTACTGGAGATTACTGGCTAATCGAAACGAAAGCACCCACGCACCAGATTTCACTTGATGGTTTAACTACCAGACCGGTGCCCGGCACCCAATTGTTAGCCGATCCCGTACCATTTAAAATTTGGCCGTTAGCCGATGGTGGTTTGTGGCCACCTGTCGGAGGGCAGAGCATAAACGAACAATCAAGGTCTGGTCGTGGTCAGCTAGATATTGCGAGCTCAGGTGATTTCGGTGCAGCTGAATCAAATAACTACACTGAGCGATGCCTGCCTGGCGGTACTGTTGGTTCTCGACCAGCTGCCTGTGTTAACCCTACGGGCTACCTCATGATCGTAAAAGATTCGGTGCCAATGAAGCTACCTCTTTCAGGCGGGTTTGGCACCGAAGCATACTTACTGGGAGGCAGCCTCGCATTGACGATGGCTTTCACCGCGGCATTTATGTGGCGCAGAACGCACACCCCTGCACCAGTAAGGGGTCGCTATGCAGCCTCAGCGGCAAACGTCACGAGGGGGAGTCACAAAAAAGACGAATGACCCAAAAACTTACATTAATAAAACAGTTCTATAAACCAAGATTCTTAACCTTAAAGGAGAAACAAGTGGAGAATCAACACAAAAAACGGGGCTTAATTAAAGCTCTTAGCACAGTTGCCGCAGCAGCAATACTAATGCTCGGCACAGGGGTGGCAGCCAACGCAGCACCGATCATTCCCGATGCTGACGAGACGGGCTCGATCAACATTCAGAAGATGAGCCAGCCCAGCACCGCACAGGGAGCTGCTGACGGCCTCGAAAAAAACCTTGCTGGAGCAGGTGCAGTTCCTCTTGCTGGGGCAACATTTACGATTGATCGTGTCGACGGTATCGATCTGTCAACTAATGCAGGGTGGATCGCGGCAGCTGCGCTTACTCCTCAAACTGCGCAGGACAATTTAGTGCTCGGTTCAACCCGTACTCTTACAACAGGAGCTGATGGCCGTGTCACTTTTGGTGAAAATAGTGAAACACCTGAATGGGCGGACACCCGTGACGCAGCAGCACTTCCCATCGGTCTCTACCTAGTTACTGAGACCGATACTCCAGAAGGCTACGTTGGAGCAGCACCGTTCTTGATGTCGGTGCCTTTAACCCACCCAACTGAACTTAACACTTGGATGTACGACGTTTACGTCTACCCTAAAAACAGCGATACGCCTTCTAAAGTTGTAGATGACAGCAACGCAGTTGACTCAACCGATACCTTTAGCTGGACCATCTCCTCTGCAGTTCCTCTTGATGGTGAATCAGTAACCGGATACATGGTAGTTGATGAGCTGGACTCACGCCTGTGAAATCGAGGCGTGAGT
>DATJCC010000130.1:0-12117 GCA_035514995.1 Microbacteriaceae bacterium | reverse complement strand
CGACACTTTAGATGGTTTTGATGACGAGTGGGATGATGACAGCTTCACGGGGGATGATTGGGACGATGATGACTTCAGCTTTGACTGGGATGACGTTGACGCACCTTGGAAAGGTACAGAATTAGAAGTTTTCTGCGACGCTCTTATGAGTTCTGAAAATATTATGGACAGCGAAGCAAACTATTTTGCTGAGCTTTCAGCTGCGACAGACGATAAAGATGCCAAGCAGATCTATGCCGATGTTGCTAAAGGTTTGGGTGATAATGATGAAATCACCGAAGATAATTTTGATATTTATGAAAAAGCTCTGGAACAGTTAGAAAAAGATATGATGCTTTGTTTTGAACTATAAAACATCGAACTGTAAAACCTCAAACATTAAAATCTGCATTATTCCGTCTATTTTGCGATACAAAGATTAAGAAGTAGAACAGCTTTTGAATAAAGAAGAAGCCAGTGGAGGGCGTCTTTTTCAGCGCCCAATAGTACAAGCTAACGAAGGTTTTGCATGGGTGCCAGGTGAAGATGATCCTGCAGAACGGATCATGATAGCAAGTGAAACAGCTTGGGCGCTTTTGCATCGAATCAGAAAACAACCTAGCAGTGAGATTCTAGCTAGAGTTATTAATCTTGCCGAAAAAGGTGGCATAGATGAAATTGCTGAACTGTGGTCGAGCTCACACGCGCAGACCCTTCCCGGTGTGCTGTGGCGTCTCTATCTGCTTCGTGAAGTGATCACTTCAAGCCCAGAGATGGTGCGAGAAATTTATCGCGCCGGTCTCATTGAAGTGAACACCATTGATGGGGTTGTAGCAGGAGTTGAAGAACCGATAACACCCGACTCATTGCGAAGTTTAAGCGATGAAATTTTGCGCGGATTATTCGTTGGTGACTTCGCTTCTGCATTAGACCGCGCCGCCGCCGCATGCATGATTTTTGCTGCCGGTGCCGCGCATTTGGCAGACACTAGAGAGAGCGATGATGAAGAAGAGGCCACTCGGTTTACTAAGCAGGCGCTTAGATTTGACGAGTTTGCACGTGACTTAAGGTTCGCCTCTGTGAATTGGCGCAAAGGAACGTTTGAATAAGAAGTGACACGAGCGTAGACTTAGAGGTGCTGGGTCACGGTAACCCCGGGCTCCATTTTTCGCCGCTTCGAGCGGACCTTCGCCGAGAGGCGTTCCGTGGCCCGGCACTAAACCTGAGGGGAACAATTAATGAAGCTCAAGCCTCGCATTCTTGGAATAGGCTCTATTTTTACCGCAACGATTTTGTTGCTCTCAGCGTGCGCGTCGTCGCAAGAGCCGACTGTCGAGCCGGCTGCAACAGTTGAAAAGACGGTGCAAGATGAGCCAAAACAAGAAGTTGAGGCTGAACCAGAAGCAGAAAAGATGCCTGGCAAAGGGCCCGAATGCCCAACAGATCACTGCGTTTCGGTGACAGTTTCAGGTGACCTACTGTTTCATGAGAGCCTTTGGTCTCCCTTCGCTATTGACCAGACAGCTGCTGGTTTAAACTTTGACTTTGATCCGCTTTTTGAGGGGTTGCGCCCATACCTAGAAAAAGCTGACCTGAACATTTGTCAGGCAGAAACGCCTTTCGCCCAGAGTGGAGGCCCATATGCCGCATACCCAGTGTTTAACACACCACCTGAAGTAGCGCACGCTGCGAAAGATGCGGGTTTTGATGTCTGCACAACCGCTTCAAATCACAGTGTCGACCAGGGAACAGAAGGATTGGTGCGAAGTCTAGATTTGCTTGATGAGATAGGTTTAAAACACACCGGTACCTATCGCACGCCAGAAGAGTACGATGATGTGCTGATCGTTGAAGCAAATGACACAAAAATTGGCATAATCACTTCTACTTTCAGCCTTAACGGTTTTGAAGCTGAAGAGTATTGGATGGTTGATTACCCACTTGACTCAGACCGTGTGATAGCTAAAGCCAAGCAGGCTAGAGAGCAGGGTGCAGATCTTGTGATTGCAGCTCTTCACGCCGGTGAAGAATACTGGGATGAACCTAATGAGCAGCAGTACACACACGCCCATGCTTTAGCAGAAAGTGGTGAGATAGATTTCATCTATTCACATCATGCACACGCAGTGCAACCACTTGAAAAAGTAGGCGATAAATGGATTTTATACGGCACGGGTAACCTTATTAGCGAGTCGGCTCCTCCCGAACGGCAAATGAACAACGAGTTTTTGTTGACTCGGGTGCAGTTTGCAAAACAAGACGACGGGTCATGGGCAACGAATGACGTTTCCTGGGTTCCAGGCACAAACATCCAAAACGGAGAATACCGTTGGTGCTCTGTCGCATCCGACTCTCCCCAGGGAGTCTGTCAAAGCCCGGAGTTTGATGCCGGTGTTTACGAACGCACAAAAAACACTGTTAATGCTTACGGAGCAGCAGAAAATGGTGCTAGAGAATGGCTGGTCACTCAAGAATAGAAGAGCACCAAACTGTTGGTGACGCTAAACTTTAAATTTTAATCGGGTAGGTTTCTACCGCCACAATGCCGCTAACTATACCGCTGTCGTGGTTGCTCATATTTTTGGCTTGGTTTAGCTCGTAATTATCTTTTGATATGTGAAAAACAGAAAATGCGGCCGTTGGCAGCTCGACCGCGCTTGCCAGATAACGCCCTGGCGCGCTCATCGTTTCAGCTGCTATCTCACGAGCAAGATCAGGTAAGACCGGTGAGTGCGAGCACACAACAGTTGAAATGTTCTTATTCACGAGCTCAGATATCAGCTCTCGCAAAGGTCGCGTTTCGCCAGACTCCCATGCGTCTTGGCTGATGCCCTCTCGGGGATGAACTTCTATGCCGGTGTGCTCTGCAAGTGGGGCGACCGTGTCGAGGCAACGAAGAGCGGTTGAACTGTAGATTTGCTTGAGCCCGAAAGCCTCAAGCGTGGGTACGATCTTAAGCGCTTGTTTAAGGCCTTGGTCGGTAAGCGGCCTTCTGCTGTCGGGCATTGTTGATTCAGCACGTGGGAGCGCCTTTGCGTGCCGCAGCAGTGTGATCGAAAAGGTGTCGTGTAAGCCTGTTGAAACCAATTTTTCAAAAACGCTAAAGAGTTCTCTGTCGGCAGGGTAGGTAAGTTTTTTAGCAACTTTATCAAGTTTGACCCACTTGATTTTAAAAACTTCATCATTGGGCACAAAATCATGATTCTTCGCGATTTTGTTTGGAACTTTCGCCGCCCAATACTGCACAGTTTTGTTTCTGCTGGTTTTTTCGTTGCCTTTGCCAACGCTTACTGTGTAATTTATTGTGCCTAAATTAACGGCCAGCTCAATAGCCAGTCCCGTTTCTTCGTATGTTTCACGCACAGCAGCAACTGGGAGGCTTTCTCCCTTGTCGACTTTACCTTTAGGAAAGCTCCAATCTTGATGCTTTACACGACGGATCAATAAAACTTTAATTTCGTCTTTTTTAGTTTCACGCCAGCACACTGTTCCTGCCGCAAAAATTGTATCCACCAACGCTTTACCTATTTCTTCTTGCTCTTGCTTTCGTGCGATAGTTCATCACTAGGTCTTGCAGGTCGGGCAGGGGCTCACCCTCATCACTCACGGTTCTTCTGACCCACGTGTTGTCTGCTTGTAGATGCCAAGATGACACGTCATTGCTGAACGCCCATCCAAAAAATTTGTCAATTCTTGCGATGTGATCTGGGTCTTCTAGCCTTACGAGCACTTCAATACGCCGGTCAAGGTTGCGGTGCATGAGATCTGCGCTTCCTATCCACACCTCACGATTGCCGCCATCGTTTAAAAAACCATAAATGCGTGAGTGTTCTAAATATCTGCCCAATATTGAGCGCACTCTAACGGTGTCAGACAATCCGGGCACACCGGCTCTGATCGAGCAGATTCCACGCACCCAAACGTCAATAGGCACACCGGCCTGGCTTGCGCGGTAGAGCGCGTCTATGATTTCTTCATCGACCATGGAGTTGGCTTTGATCATGATGCCTGAGGGGCGGCCTGCCCTGGCGTTTTCAGCTTCACGATGGATGCGTTTTAAAAGTCCCGAGCGAAGCTTCAACGGAGCGACCAGCAGTCTTGAATACTTTTTTTCTATAGCATATCCGCTGAGCACGTTGAATAACTTTGTGACGTCATTACCGACCTCATCTGAATTTGTAAATAACCCAAAATCTTCATAAATGCGACTGGTTTTTGGGTTGTAGTTGCCTGTGCCAATATGACAGTACGTGGCAAGACCGTCTTGTTCTTCGCGGATCACCTGCACCAGCTTGCAGTGTGTTTTTAAACCCACCAGTCCATAAACAACGTGCACGCCAGCACGCTCAAGCTTGCGCGCCCAAGTTATGTTTGCTTCTTCATCAAACCTGGCTTTAACCTCTACCAGTGCCAGAACCTGCTTTCCGCTTTCAGCAGCTTTTATCAGTGCTTCAACGATCGGGCTATCACCCGAAGTGCGGTAAAGCGTTTGTTTTATTGCGAGCACATTAGGGTCAGATGCAGCCTGGTCTAAAAACGCTTGCACGCTTGTGGCAAAAGATTCGTAGGGGTGATGCACGAGCAGTTCGTTGCGTGATATTGCACCAAAAATATCTGCTTTTTCGTTAGGGTTAGCAGGTTGCAAGCGAGGGTGCGTTACCGGTAGGTGTGGATGATATTTGAGGTCTGGTCTGTCAAGACTCGCAATAGAAAATAGACCACTCAAGTCAAGCGGAGCAGGGAGCACAGTAACCTGCTCTGGCACTATCTCAAACTCTCGTATCAGCAGATCAAGAGTGTTTTCATCCATATCATCAGAGACCTCGAGGCGAATAGGCGGGCCGAAACGTCGGCGCAACAGTTCTTTTTCTAGAGCCTGAATGAGGTTTTCGCTCTCATCTTCTTCAATCTCAACATCTTCGTTGCGGGTAACTCTAAAAACGTGGTGGTCAACAACTTCAAGCCCTGGAAACAGGCGATCTAGCTGCACTGCGATGAGCTCTTCGAGTGCGATGAAACGCACACTGTCATCATTTTCACGCTGATCTACCCGCACATACCTCGGGATCATTTGTGGAACCTTCAACCTAGCAAAATCAATTTTTTGAGTTTTGGGGTTGCGCACCCTGATCGAAAGGTTCAAAGCTCTGCCCGAAATATAGGGGAAAGGGTGGGCGGGGTCGACTGCTAGAGGCATTAAAACTGGGTATAGCGACTGCTCATAATAGTTTGTCAGCACCTGTTTATCTGCGGCGTCTAAGGAGTCCCAGGTTGCGATGTGCACACCTGCAGCGGCCAGTTCTGGGAGCACTTCTTCTTTGAAACAACGCGAGTGGCGTATCTGAAGCTCACGAGCGGTAACAATTATTTTTTGCAGTAGATCGTTTGGAGCTTTGCCTGTGTTCGTCGGAACAGCTAGTCCAGTCATTATTCGCCGTTTCAGACCGGCAACCCGAACCATAAAAAATTCGTCTAGGTTAGAAGCAAAAATAGCCAAAAATTGGGCTCGTTCAAGAAGCGGCACTGCAGGGTCTTCGGCAAGTTCAAGCACGCGTTGATTAAAAGCGAGCCAGCTAAGTTCACGATCAATATAACGTTTCGTGGGTAGCTCGATCAGCTCTTGCAGGTTAATTTCAGAGGTGTGTAAAAGCTCTGTTTCGCTTTCGGCATAGCTTTCGGCGCTGCTAGATGACGTCATGTCTATATTCTACGCGGTGCGCAACCACTGGTGGCTTTCTGTATCAACAGTAAAACCGGCGCGTTTATAAACAGTGAGCGCAGGAGTATTGTCGCCCTCAACATAGAGAGTTATGCGTGCGGGGTTGTGCACGGCCATTCGCGCAAAAACCTCCTCAAGCAGAGCGCTACCGAGCCCTCTACCCGCAAAATCCGGGTGCACCCCGATCACATACAACTCGGTCTCTAAGCGAGCGCTCTCAGACTCTTCGTGCTCTAACTGCTTATTGCCGGCAACGTCGTAGGGGGTTGTTTTGATCCACCCAAAGCCAGCCAATCGAGCGGTTTTTTGGTGGTAACAAAGTAGAAGATCGTCTTGATCAAACCATGTCTCATTCATGATTTGCTCTATATCTGTCAAAGTGAGTGCGCCCTGTTCAGGATGGTCGGCAAAGGCTGCAGCGTTTACTTCGACTAAGTCTTTTAGTTGTTGCTTATTGTCTCTTTCGAAAGTTTGCATGTTGAATTCGTCAGGGATCTCGGGTTTTGCAGTTTTGGCTCTTGCGGGAGGGCAAGTCAAGCGTAAGAGTGTGCGCACCCTTTTAAAACCAGTTTTTTCAAGTAGCTTATCGGCTGCAGGGTGAAGCCCATGCACCCAAACTCGCAAGTCACCCGAACCAGCTTTATTCAGTAGTGCATCGAAGGCAAAAGCACCGATGCCATTGCCCCGCAGCTCAGGCTCAACGACGAGATCAAGCTCAGAAGCTCCAACTATTCCAATAGCTAGGGGCTGCGACTGTTTTGCTGAGTAAAAACCAAAAAATTCACGTTTTGGCTTATTTTCTGTCGATTGGGAGGCCTCGATCAGCGTTTGGTCAGAGATTGCTTTTTGGCCATCATGTTTTGCTGCGCGATCGATCAGGGCGTTAGCTTCGACCAAAGCCCTACCCGTTTTGTCTGACATGATGTTTCTTGTCTCAAGCTTCGCAACTTCTAACTCCGAAAAACTATTCATGCTTCGAGTCTAAACAGTTTTTCGAGTCTAAACAGTTTAAAGAATTTTGTGTTTAGCGATGAACAGTTGGTGACATTACAGTTTAGAAACATTTCGGCAGGTATATTAGAGGAATGAGCGCAACACCAGTCACAGAAGCAGTCCCTCTGCATGTGCCACGACTGATTGTCGCTTGGTCGGTAGCGCTAGTCATGTCTATCGCAGTGATTTTTTTTACCGCAGCTGCTGACCGTTTTGAGTGGCTTGTCATTATTTTAGGTGTTTCAGTCATCGTTTCGTTTGCACTGCAACTTGGCACGGCTAGGCGTGAAGGCTTCATCACGAGGCTGTCTTTTAGCGTGGTGGGGTCGCTTCTTGTGATCGCCTTAGTCGAGCTGTGTGCGTTCTTGCTCGGCTCACGCTAAACTTAAGACATGGATTATTTAGTAGCTCTCGAACTTTTCTTTCTTGGCCTGCTTGGGCTGACATCGCTGGCAATCGCTTGGGTAGCTGGGACAGTCATATATAAACTATTTAAGGGTCAGCGGTAAACATTAAAAGTAATCAGCTTTTATATTTAAACTGCGCATATTTAGACTGCGCATATTTAAACTGTGCAAACTTAAACGATGCAAACTTAAAAGGTGCAAACCTTCATGTCTAGCCCACTTTTACATTTACCCGGTGCGATAGAGGCCGAAGCGTTGGGCGTTGCCGAGCACTATGGTCACCCGCTGGCTGAAAGTCGCGCACTTGAAGAAGGCCGCGCTATCGTCGACCTCTCCCACGAAGGCATTCTAAAAGTTACGGGCGCCGATCGTTTAACCTGGCTGCACTCTATGACAAGTCAACGTCTTGATAATTTGAAGCCGGGGGAGTCAACTGAGACCCTTGTTTTGAACCCGCAGGGGCGCATCGAGGTTAGCGTCGGGGTTGTTGATGATGGTGAAGCAACGTGGCTATTAACATCGGCTGCCGGGGTTAAAGGATTGCAAGAATTTCTGTTAAAGATGAGATTTGCAATGCGCGTTGAAGTTTCTGATGAGTCAGAAACTTTTGCGCAGGTTCTTACCTTTTCTGAAGACATAGCAAAAAAGATTGCTGCCGCGGTAACGATTGCTGCGCAGTGGATAGATCCTTGGGCTGAAGTGTTACCGGGTGGCTATCAGTATGCAAAGGGTGGCAGCTATTTATGGACGGCCCGGCGCTTGCTGATTGCTCGTGATCAGCTATCAAACTTATATAAACTCGTGCGTGAGGGAGAGTTTGGGGTAGCGGGTTTGAGCTCCCTGGCTGCGTTAGAGGTGCGAGCTTGGCGACCAACTATGGCCGATGTCGATGAGCGAACCATTCCTCACGAACTCGATTGGATGCGCACCGCAGTGCATCTGAACAAAGGTTGCTACCGTGGCCAAGAAACAGTCGCCAAGGTGCATAATCTGGGGCGGCCACCCAGACGGTTAGTGATGTTGCATCTTGACGGAGCCGATGCAGAAATGCCAGCTCCGGGTGCGCTGATTTATGTCGAGGGTGATGAAACGAAACCGGTTGGCAGGGTCACGCGAGCCGCTCTTCACCACGATTGGGGCCCTATAGCTTTGGGCCTTCTCAAACGAAACACTGTTGCCGACTGCAGATTTAGTGTTGCGCTTCCTTCTGGCGCGTTTTGTGTGGCTGAACAAGAAGTTATTGTGCCGCCAGACGCCGGTGCGAGCAACGTTGTGCCGAGGATCCCCCGCCTGAAGTAAGATTGGGGCATGACACATACACTTATACTGCTCCGCCACGGCCAGAGCGAATGGAATAAGAAAAACCTTTTTACCGGCTGGGTTGATGTGCGATTGACAGACCTGGGTCGTGTTGAGGCGGCTCGTGCAGGAGAGCTTCTGCAAGAATACGATCTGCTCCCAGACGTGGTCTACACATCAGTTCTTTCGCGCGCGATACAGACAGCAAATCTCGCTTTAGAAGCTGCAGATCGCATGTGGGTGCCGGTGCGACGCAGCTGGCGACTCAATGAGCGTCATTACGGAGCTTTACAGGGGTTAAACAAAGCAGAGACCCTAGAAAAATATGGTGAAGATCAGTTCATGCAGTGGCGCCGGAGTTTCGATACTCCACCACCTGAGCTCGATGACTCGAGCCAATGGTCGCAGGTTAATGACTTACGCTACCAACACCTAGGAGATGAACGCCCACGCACTGAGTGCTTGAAAGACGTTATTGACCGGCTTATTCCTTATTGGGAGTCAGAGGTGCAAAGCGACCTTAAAGCTGGCAATAAAGTTCTGATCACGGCTCATGGAAATTCGCTTCGAGCGCTCGTGAAACACCTCGAAGGTATTGGTGATCAAGAGATAGCATCTCTTAATATTCCAACCGGAATACCACTAGTGTATGAGCTAGACGACGAATTTAAACCAATCGCTCCCGGCCGATATTTAGACCCTGAAGCTGCAGCTGCAGGAGCAGCAGCGGTTGCAGGCCAGGGAAAAGCCTAAACCTTGTAAAGATTGAGCACGTGAAGATTGAGCACGGAAAGATCAAACACGTGAAGGCCTAAAATCCTTAATGTTTAGCTCTGTTAAAATATGAAACAATACTAAAAAGTAGGGGGTCGGCTCAAAGGAGCCGACCCCCTACTTTTTAAAACGTTTTAAGGGACTAGCTCTGAATATTCAGCGAGTGTGCCGTCGAGAACTGGAACCTCGCGCTCAATTTCAACACCGCCACCTTCGAGGAAAGCAGTGATCATCGAGCCTGGCATCAGCCCAGTAACAGGGATGATTTCAGGAGTATCAACACCAAAGACATTGAGGCCCGGGTCAAGCGTGAAGTTGCGCTGTGCAACCTGGGAGCCCTCATCTACAAACTTGATGCTTATCCGCACAGCTTCTTCTGTGTTATTGACACCGGTGAAAACAACGTTTGCTGCGTCGCTGTTTGTGACCAAAAGAAGGTTGCGCACATCGGCACCGGGAAGATCGACGTCAATTCCGTCGCTGGGTGCATACTCATAAGTTGTGGCTTGCGGAACAAAGAAACCGCAACCAGATGCTCCGAGTGCAACACCAGCTGCCAGTGCTATTGATGTGACGATCCGTGTTTTCAACATGGCTCCTACAGTATGAGACGTATTAAAAGGTATAAATTGAGGTGTGTAAAAGTAAAAATTACACAGTATCGTAACCATCCTACCGGCTTGTCAGCCTGTATGTGACCAGTCTCCAAAATATATACCTAATAACTGTGGTAAAATGGTGTTCAACCCCACTATAATTTAGGAGAATGCTACATGCAATATAAGGTCGGTGAAACCGTTGTTTATCCTCACCACGGCCCTGCCACAATTCTAGACGTTAAGAAACGTAAAATTGGTGGCGAAGAGAAGCTCTGGTTGACGTTAAGGATACACGAGAACCGCCTAGCTCAGGGTAGTGATTCAGAAGGTAAAGCACACGTAGGTGACCTTGAAATACAGATTCCTGCAGAGAACTGCGAGCTCGTAGGCGTTCGCGACATAATTGATCAAGACGACCTTGACGAAGTTTTCAAGGTGCTTAGAGCAGAGTTTATAGAAGAGCACTCTAACTGGTCTAGACGATTCAAAGCTAATGGCGAGAAACTCGCTTCGAGCGATGTTATTCGAATCTCAGAGGTTGTGCGCGACCTGTGGCGACGTGAACAAGACCGAGGACTTTCAACAGGCGAAAAAAGTATGTTTGCTAAAGCACGCCAGATTCTCATCTCAGAACTCGCTCTAGCAGAAAAAACAGATCAAGCAACCGCAGGTAAAAAACTAGAAGAAGTTTTAGCTTCAGCCAGCTAAATTACAGCCCTGGTTCGCAGGTCAGGGTACCCTAGAACCGTGCAACGCATTTATGATAGCAAACTACAGCAGCTAGTAGATTTCGTGACCCTCGAAGAGGGCAAGGTCGGTATGTACGTGTGTGGGCCGACCGTCCAGTCATCCCCACACATCGGGCACCTGCGCAGCGCACTCGCTTATGACCTCATGCGCAGGTGGTTCACAGCACAAGGAAAACGAGTAACCTTCGTGCGAAATGTTACCGACATAGATGACAAAATCCTCGACGGTGCCAAAGCGCTACAAGAACAAGGTAACGATGAGAAATGGTGGGCGCTCGCCTACCGGGTTGAGCGGGAATTTACAGCCGCATATGATGCTCTAGGTATCTTGGCTCCCACCTACGAACCAAGAGCAACAGCAAACATAATGCAGATGCAAGAGCTCATAAAAACCTTAATAGAGCGCGGCCACGCCTACCAAGCTGCAGACGGATCAGCCAACGTATATTTCGACACTCAAAGCTGGCCAGAGTACGGTGCTTTAACGAGACAGTCTTTAGAGCAGATGGAACCGGCAGCAGACGGTGATCCGCTTGGGAAGAAAACTTCGACAGACTTTGCGCTATGGAAAGCGCACAAAGATGACGAACCTATTTCAGCCTCATGGGATTCCCCCTGGGGCAGGGGCAGGCCCGGATGGCATATCGAATGCTCAGCAATGGCCAAAAGATATTTGGGTGACACCTTCGATATTCACGGCGGTGGGCTGGACCTGAGGTTCCCACACCACGAAAATGAGATGGCCCAATCAAACGCGGCTGGCGACGGCTTTGCAAAGCACTGGATACACAATGGGCTGGTTAACACCGGTGGCCAAAAAATGTCTAAGTCTTTAGGCAACTCGCTTTTTGCGCAAGACCTTTTGCAGAGCGCAAAACCGATCGTCTTAAGATACTTTTTGATACAGGCCCACTACAGATCAGTGCTCGAATACACTGCCAATAGTCTTCAAGAAGCGGCAAGCGCTTTTCAGCGTATAGAATCTGTTTTGCAGAGACTAGAGCCATTTGATGAAACGATTACTTCGCTAAACGGTGAAGCGCGAGTAGAAGATTTGCCAGAGGAATTCACGCAGGCGATGCTTGATGATTTTGGCACACCGGAGGCGCTAGCTGTTGTGCATGGTACTGTTACAGCAATCAATACTGCTTTAGATGCTAAGAATGAATCACTATTGGTTGGCCGCGAAAGCGGCTCAGCACAGCTCGAAGTTCTAATGAAACAGTTAGTAGCGATGCTTGATGTTTTAGGGTTAGATCCCAGGGCGGAGCACTGGAGAGCCGGGATTAGTAGCGAAGACTCAAAAACAGAGCAAGCTTTTGAGACTCTCGTTGAGGCTCTATTAACGGAGCGGGAAGAAGCACGAGCAAATAAAAATTTTGTGCGTAGTGATGAAATTAGAGACCACCTAGATGGGGCTGGTATCTCGATAGAGGATCATGCGTCAGGAACTCGTTGGAGTGTGAAATGAGCAATAAACGTAATCGGGCCGGCGCTGTGCGCAAAAAAGGGTCGGGCAAAGCGGTAGGATCAGGCGGCCAGGGCAGACAGGCCCTTGAAGGGCGCGGCCCAACACCTAAGGCTGAAGATCGCCCGTA
>DATJCC010000129.1:0-6439 GCA_035514995.1 Microbacteriaceae bacterium | reverse complement strand
ATCTGCACACTCGACAATTAAATCCGCTCTGTCGAGTGCTTCTTCAAGTGTCAGCTCGGTGTAAGCACCCTGCGTAGATCCAGCTCTGCGCACAACAACACCTACTAGTTCTGCCAGCGCAATTTCAGATATTCCCTCCACTACAGGCTTACCTATTGCACCAAACCCGAGCACCGCTACTTTAAGTTTTACGTTTTGTGTCATGGGCTTAAGCCTACTTGCCTCTAGTTTTAAGATCAGTCTAGGGCTCTTCGGGATGTTTTCTCGCCCACTTAATAGGTAGGTCTGGACCATCCCAAACCTGCAAAATACCCCAGGCAACGGCTGTTAACGGTACTGCAAGCACGGCCCCCAGCACCCCTGCTAGAAGGGTTCCAACTGATAGAGCCACCAAAATAACTAATGCATGCAGTTTCAGTGCGCGTCCCATCAAAACGGGTTGCAAGAAATTACCCTCGAGTTGATTTACAACTATCACCACGGCGACAATGATGATTGCGTTGATCGGGCCGTTAGAAACAAGCGCGACTAACGCTGCGAGAGTGCCTGCTAGCGTCGCTCCCACTAATGGGATGAATGACAGGAAGAAAACCAGAACTGATAGTGGCAGAGCGAGTGGAACTTGAAAAATCCATAACCCAACCCCGATACCCACTGCGTCAACCGCTGCGATTGCGGCAGTTCCACGCACATAATTGCCTAGGGTGTCAACAGTTTTATCGCCTACTCTGAGAGCTCGTTCACGGCCTTCCCCTTCAAACGGGCGTATCAGAAATAACCAAATTTTCGGACCGTCTTTGAGGAAGAAAAACAGTATAACCAGCAACAGAACTAAACCGGTGAAAAAACTTGTTACAGCGCTTACGCCGGCTAGTGCTCCCGAACCAAATGATGCACTTGTAAAGAAGTTTATGATTTCATCTTGCCACTCATTAATTTGTTGCTGATCAGGCGCAAATGGCAGATTAAGAGTCCATGAAATAACCTGGTCGAAACCTTCGGTTGCTTTTTCTGAGAGCTCATCAAACTGGTCTTGTATTGCCCAAACTATTAACCAGATGACCCCGGTAAATGTTGCTGCGATCAAGGCGAGCACGATTACTGTGGCTAGTGCGCTTGGAAAGCGATGTTTGCGAAACCAGTGCATAACCGGAGCAAAGGCGCTTGCAAGTATTAACGCGAGAAGCACCGGAATCACAACAAGAGTCACGAAGTGCAAACCAAACATGATGCCTGTTAGAAGCACCACGATGATTATGAGCTGTAGTGATCTCGTAGCTAAAACACCAAAAGAATCGGACCACAATCGTCTCGGTTTATCTAGCCGTGCCGCTTTTTCTTTCACTTCTTCGAAAGTAGTGTGTTGTTGGTTTCGTTTGCGCCACATACTTGCTACTTTACCAACTGCCGTTTACTTTTCTAGTCGTTTTCAAATTTAAAAAGTAAAGAATTTTGGTCTTTGCCCCTAAATCAAAAATTTCATTAGTGCGTTAAATACCGTTTCTTTACGTCTTCTAAAGCGAAAATTAATGGCTTTCATTCCCTATACGCTTGCATCAGGCGTATAAATATGGCTAAAAGATCTGAAGCTTGTTAAAGAGGACCTTCAACAACAGGTTTCAAAGAAATATTTTACAGTTTCCAGCTACCAAAAAAGCAGGGCATGATTCCATTTCTTCATTGGAGTCATGCCCTGCGTAGTTAGCGAGTTACTACTATATTATGCTTCCACTTTGTTGCGGCGGCTTGCAATCAAAGCTCCACTCCCAGCAATCAACAGAAGAAGCGCCGTCCCAATAGCTATTGGCATTCCGGTACCTCCTGTAGCTGAAAGCTCACCGTCTCCAGATTCTGGAGTGGTTGGTGTCAAAGCTGGTACGTGTCCGTGCCAGTCATCAGAGTCATCAACCTCAACACCAGAATGAACACCAACACCAGTAACCTTCGCAGTATCAGAATGCGTATCACCACTTGCTAGAGCAGGAAGCACACCAGCACACTCAAACTGAGTACCAACTACAAACGGACCAGCCCACTGCGTGCCCTCACTCTCATCAGGGAAAACACACACCAGATCATCAATCTGACCAACACCATCAGTCAACTCATCACTGACAACAACATCAACCAGATCTTCACGACCATCATTCGAAACAGTGAAGTTAATCTCCAAAGACTTACCTGCAGCTAACGGCTTACCAGGAGCTGAATCAAAATCCCCATCGAAACCATCATTCAACAAAGCACCCGACTCATCATACTCAGGAGCAGAACCCTCATCATTCCACTTCTCAATATCAACACTCGGGTCTCCGTGAGGGTTGATTGTCGCATCAGACCCAACAATACGGTTAACGATTGATTCTGACGCGTCAGTTGCTTGCACGGCAAAGTAAGTGATTATCCTGCCGTTGTTAGGGTTAAGGTTTGTGCCGTCTTTTTGCTGTACGGTAACAACTCCCTCCTCATAAGTAGCAATCACGTTGCCATTCATCTCGTTTGTATCGATGCTGAAACTATCAAGTATCGGAGCTCCGTCATCATCAAGTTGAACGAATCCGAGAAAATCAACGGATTCAGGCAACTCATCATAGCGAGTGAATACCTGTACCGGAAAGTCTTTACCGTAGTTTCCGCGAGGAATAAGCTCTATTGAATAAACGAATTTGTCTTCGACAAACTGTCCATCTTCAATTAACACGTTGATTTCATCGCTCCACATACCAGTTTCGGTGTCGTACACACGTTTGCGCAGTTCTGCTTCATCACCGTATGAAGTAGCTTCTGCGGTGTCATCGTCCCAGTGACCGGAATCATCAGCACTGCCGTATAGAGTGGCCTTGTTGTAGATCTCAAACGTTTCTTTACCTGTGAACTGAACGGTGGTCAAAATGATGTCGATAATCCAGGTTTCGCCCTCCTCTAATTCACTGATGAGATCTTTTCCGGCTTCGCTTAGCTCTATCACAAGGTTACCGTCGGCGTCGAGACTTAAAGCGAAGTGGTCCGTTGTAAGGTCTTCGTCTCCGTAGGTTCCGCTGACTGGAATTGCTTGCGGATCTGTGATGTCAAAGACTTCAGTATTGACTTTGTCGACGATTTTGCTGTTTAACGGATCAATTCCGTCTTTACTTGTGTTAATTGTAAATTGATATGGAACTTCAGCTGTTTCGCCTGGACTCACTCGGACCTCAGATTGAGGCCCTCCCTTCTGGAACACTGAACTGTCGTTGATGCCACCATCACGGTCACTAGGCAAAACAACGGGGTAAGCCTTGTGACTGTCAGAGTATGGGTTTCCATCGCGGTAGTGGAACTGTGCTGTATTTGGCCACAGATAGGAGGTTCCTCCAAGAATGGTGGTGTCTCCAGCCTCAGTCAGCCCCGCGACCGTATCCAATTGCGCTTTAGCAGAAACTTTAATGTTTTCAGAGTTATCTTTTCCAACGTTGATTAACAAAATTTGCTCATCAACGCACCACTTGCCGCTATATTCATCATTAACGAAATCAGTTAGTTCTGTTGGGCACGTTTCTGCTTTTGTAAGAGTAATCCCTTCAGCAGTAATGAAATCGGAGTCAGATACTTTCCAAGTTGCCTGTTCAGCGAGTTCATCACTAATGACGACGTTCTGCTCCAAGATAAAGTTTGGGTTCTTTTCATCCCAAAGCGTCAAGTTCGCGCCGAAAGTATAGGTCATCTCGACGGGAGGATCCAGTTGTCCTTCTTCGTCAGCAACTACTTCGAGATTGGTCCAGTTGCCGGTTTTAGAAAATGCACTTCCGATACCTACACCCGGAATATTTCCTCTAATTTGTACATCTGCGGTGCGATCATTTTCTTCATCATCACCGAAACTTGCAGTATTTGTTAAGTTGATTCCGTAGTTTCCGGTGTTACCTAAACCAAGCTCATCAAACTGTTCGCCCAGAAGCGTCTCAAGAGCATCTACATCCGTCACTTTAACTTTATAAGTAATACGTAGAGATGAGTTTCCCTGAACAGTCACCATACCCTCAAACGAATTACCAGTAATGGTTTGATCGAAAACAAAGGGAGTAGTCGCTTCTTCTGGATCATAAACAGTAAGTTGAGCACCAAAGGAATCTGAAACATAGCTTAGGCCTTCAGGGAGCACATCTTTCACGAGAAAATCTGTACGTGCCTCTGATGAGTCGATGACGAGTGTGTATGTCAACTCCTGATCTTTGATTTCAGGCTTCAGCCCGCCAAAAATGTAGTTACCGTCACCATCAACACCACGCTCCACAAAGGAATTGAGGTTTTTCGGGCTCACACTTTTGCTGTACTCGTCTTCCACCTCTACGGGAGGTACAACCTTATCCTCAATAATAAAATTGACTCCGCTAGAGTAGTCGCCGATAGTCCAGCTGATGTTTGTTTCCTGGTCCCCCTCTACCTGGGCAGTTTGCAGTTCAATCCCTAGCGCACCTTCGGTAACATCGCTCGGTATTTGATCTTTAAATTTCACAGTGACTGTTCCATCTGCATTCTGCACAACAGACTCAATAGCCTCATTGCCTACAAGCTCACTGGTGATAGTTAATGACGGAGGGAGATTAATCGTTACTTCAGCACCAGCAATGTTTGCCTCAGCATCGTATTGCATTCTGAGCAGTATCGGGTCACCTTCCGGTATCGCACTCGTGTCATCAATTGTCACTCCGTTATGAAGCACATCTATTTTTATACCTGATGTGTTCGGAGTGTCAGCATGAGATACGGGTGCCGTAGCTACGAGCGTAACGAGAGCTAATAAGAGGGTTGTGAAAATGGCAAGCGCACTTCGAAACCAGTGCGTGCCGGAATAGAGTTTAGGCATGTGAAAAATCAATCTCCTAGACATGAAAATGCCCCGTACCGATAAGTCTGCAGTGCTCGTCATCAGGCATTAGGGCTAAAGCGTTTGCAGATGGCTGCAACTAGAACTATGCAATACATATAAAACCTCTTACAACCCAAAACAACCACAATCACCCTAGACGGTAGACTTTTTCACCCTTTTGCCTAAATCTTCTCAAGAAAGTCTCACTGAAGACCGGCAAACAAGAAAGACAGGGAACGCCGCCACGCATGCCAGCAGCGCCCTCGACTGCCGGCTACTTAAAATTGCACAAACTGCAACTTTGCACATTGGGCAAGTTTTCATTAAGCTGTAGGTTATGCCAATATCCAGCCCCCACCACAAACCAAGCCTCCGCGATAGAAAACGACAGCACACCTCACAAGCCATCGCACAAACTGCGTTCAAACTAACTCTTGAACACGGGCTCGATGGATACACAATAGATGACGTTGTTTCTGAAGTTGGAGTTTCTAGACGCACCTTTGCCAACTACTTCTCGTGCAAAGAAGAAGCGGTGACTGCGCTAGCGATTGAGCAGCTCAAAGAAGGCATTGACTCAATGCCTGAACTCCCTGCCAATACCTCCCTATTAGATTGGGTTAAAACACTGGCGTTACATCAACTTTCCGGCGGAATGCTAGATCTGTTACTGCAACTACGAGATCTTGCTCAAGATAATCCAGCGTTAAAACCGCATCTAGAAAATGTACATGCAGAGATTCGCCGAACCGCACAAAAAGTAGTGGGGGAGAGAGCTGGCAGCTCCGCGTCAAAACTAACCATACACATTATTGTCGGTGCAGCGTACGGCGCATTGAGCTCAATCATTGACGGGTCAGTCGCAATTCCCGGGATGTCTCCGGAGGACTTAATCGAGAAAATATTCTCCAAACTCAGATCTGATCACTGAGAAATTCAATTAACCCGTGCCAATCATTCCTCAAGCTATTAACGACTGCCCGAAAGGTATGTAATGTCTGTTTTCCTCTATCGACTTGGACGATTTTCTTATAGTCGCCCGTGGGTGTTCATCGTTACTTGGCTGATAATTCTTGGGAGCGTTATCGTCTTTGCGCTGACAACGAGTATAAAAATCAGTTCAGCTATCACAATTGACGGTACTGAAAGTCAGAGAGTTATTGAAGAGCTACGAGAGGAGTTCCCTGAAACATCCGGTGGTCAGGGAACGATTGTTTTTACAACCGCCGACAATGAGTCACTAGCTGAGGGCGACCGCGCTGATGCGATCCGCTCGGCTATGAACGATATTTCCTCTAAAAGCTATGTTATAGAACGCAGTGCTGAAAGCCTTGCAATTGCGCCACCCCAAACAAACATTCCAATCGAAGGATATACCCCACCAGCAGGTGCAATACCGCCAGAAGGTGCGACACCGCCGGAGGGCTTGACCCCACCTGAGGGGATTACGCTTCCGGATGGAATAACACCGCCCGAAAACGCCAACATCCTAGGTGAAGAGGTTGAAACGACAGACAAAGCAATTGCAGACAATGCACCCGCTAACAAAACACCTGCCGACAAAGCACCTGCTAATCAAGCACCTGCTAATCA
>DATJCC010000128.1:0-3504 GCA_035514995.1 Microbacteriaceae bacterium | reverse complement strand
CCTATCAGCAAAATCGGAAGGGCGATGAGCATCACAGGAAACAACCGCCCCGTTCGGTCTTGCCACCCACGAATCCCGCTGGCGACGTGGATCCAGAACGCTGTCGAATCATTTGCAATATCGTTGTGGACTATCCACGCGAGCATCAACAGTATCAGTGGAACAGGAATCAGAGCGAGTGCGTCGCCTCTCACCCCACCAACGAAAAGCACGCTGAGCACTAGAATTGGAATGACCGGAAGCGCCACCAGGCTTATACGATAGCGGGGATCTCTACCCCAGTACGTCATTGCTCGGGCACCGATAATCATCGCTGGCTTCGCCGGCACTCTTTCGAACCAGCCCGTTCGACGCTGCACAAGATCATCAGATGATCCTGCCCCAATGCTCGATAGGGTGATTGTAGCCACTGAATACCATGTCGCCACGAGAACCGAAATTGTTGCAATCTCAAGGGAAATTAAGATTAATGCTCGTGCCGTATCAAGTTGAAACAGCGCATACGTGGCAGCCATTGGCGCCCCAAAGGGGGTCTTGGCCAAAACCGTCGAAGCGTCAGTAATTGATTCGATGCCGACATTACTCACACCAGGGCTTAAAAAGAAAAAAATCAGAGGTAGAACAGCAACCAGCAAAATGATGCCTATTGCGTTTCGTAGCTCAGATGCACGCACTGAGTCAAATAACAGGTGTGATATTCCTGCAAAAACCCGAGCGAACACTACTGCTGTAATGAGAAACACTGCTACCGGCAGCAGTGATGTCCAATGACTTTCAAAGAGTTCTTTTCGAAAATACACAAACGCTGCAGCCCACAACACCAACCAAAGAAACGGCCAAGAAGCTACAGCGGTGACTAACAAGCTCCCGGCAAGCTTGACGGGTGTGACGGGAAACTGCCCGAATTGTCGAATATTTAAAGAAAAACGATTTGAAAAAAAGGGCACAGCAACAGCAGATAACAGGATGCCTGAGCTGACCACTATGTCATAATTTTCACGCGATTCAGCGCTTGAATTCGACAGCAATACAGGCATCCAAGCAAAGAAAACTGCCGAAGCAGCGGCGAGAAGAAAGACGACTACTGATTTTGCTGTTTTGTTAAACGACCCGCGAAATGGAGAGAAGAGAAGCGCTAGTCGGAGTCTGAAGAGCTGTGTAACCAATCGAGTCCCCTCCCGACTTCTGTTTCGCGTGTGAGATGCGCAAATTTCTCTTCAAGGGACATGCCGCCTCTCACTTGGTCAACTGTTCCTTGAGCGATCACGTCACCTTCTACAATCACAACTACGTGATCACAGACACGCTGAATTAAATCAAGACTGTGACTTGACATAATGACGCTTCCGCCTCCAGCGACAAATTTTTCAAGAATTTCAGTGACGTTTGCGGCAGATACGGGGTCAATCGTCTCAAACGGCTCATCGAGCACTAATACCTGTGGAGCATGAATCATTGAACATGCAAGTGCAATCTTTTTTTGCATTCCAGCTGAAAAGTCTGCGACTAAACGGTCTAAAGCCGAATCTAGGCCAAACGCTTCGGCCAGATCAGACGCTCGCTGTCGCACTGTTGCTTCGTCTAAACCATGAAGGACACCTGAATAGATGAGAAGTTGTGCTCCTGTCAAACGATCAAACAGCCTCAAACGATCAGGGAGCGTGCCAATCAGCCGTTTCGCGGCAGGCCCATCAGCCCAAACATTCACATCGCGAACAACCACACGCCCACTACTGGGTCGGTTAAGACCAGAAATCATAGAGAGTGTCGTCGTCTTCCCTGCGCCGTTGGGGCCAACCACCCCGGTAAATGACCCTTCGTGTACCTGCATAGAAATATTGTTAGCTGCCACAGTATTTCCATACGTTTTCGTGAGTTTTTCGGTACGTAAAACTACTGGCTTTTCAGCTGCGATCTTGCCACGCTCTCGAGCCCGAACTACTGAAGGAACTGGAATCATTATGCGACCCGTAGATGTGTACTCAACAGCTTCTGTTGGTACCGAGTGCTGAGGTGAGCTTTCTAAACTATCCTCAGCTTTCAGCCCCACTTCACTCTCAAGTTGGCTGGTGCTCTCCGCCTTCATGTTGCTCTCTGCCTGCTCCACCGTCTGCTCCTGATCATCGGACACTTCTGATGATTCGCTGTTCTGCATCTTTTTTTCTTGAGAATCGGAAGTCTGAAATGTTTTGCTTGGACGCACTCGGTTGGAGCGTTTTACAGGGTGTTGAGGGCTAACTTTTTCAGATAATTTTGTAGGTTTGTCGGTTGGGTGTGCACCCTTTGAGGAATATTTTGCCGACACGTCTCTAATCTACCAAATCCATGAGATTCACCGCGCCGTTTTTTGCAAACGCGATCAATGGCGGTCCGCTCCCCGCTGTGAAGCTTGTTGTTCCCAGCGCTCAAGAAGTGTGTTGAGCGCATTATTTAAGCGTTTACTCGGCTCTCCTGGCAAAGTGTTTCCAAAATAGTGTGTGGACCATAGGGCTTGCTCTTGCTTTGCATCTGCATCATTCAATAAACGATCTATTTTATACAGAACCAGTTGAGCAGAATCGACTGTCAGCCATTCGCAGACACTGAGATACCCGTGTTCATCTACCAAGGCTTCTTGAGATGCAGGGCGCGTAACTATTACCGGCTTTCCGGTTGCCAACCTGTCATAGACCATGGCCGAAATATCACACACGGCAACATCGGCTTGAGAGAGTTGCCAGTCAATAGTTGGCGAGACATCATAAACATGATGAGCCTGAGGGTCTCGATTATTTGCTTGTTCGATAGCGCCCACAATTCGTTCATGCGCTTTGCCAAATAAAGCGTTTTCAAGACCTGTACGCGGGTGCGGACGGTATATCAGCCGGTGTCGGGGCGAGTTTAGAATTTCAGAAGTCAACACTTCTCCGTGCGAAAGCACTGATCCATATGAGGCTGCAGGTCTGTCCCCTTCCCATGTGGGCGCATACAACACAACAATGCGATCATCTTCAGGAAATGGCTTCTCATGCGCATCAAGGTGGTCAGTTTGCGGCCGTCCGATCTCTAGGGTTCGTTCTGCCACGTCATAGTTCCACACTCCTGCTGAGAGTCGCTCTCGAGCTGCTTTTCCTGCAATCAGCGCATAATCATAAGCTTTGATCTGGTTAGTAACCATATACATTTTGTCGCTTTCGCCATGATTAATAAACACATGAAAGCGTTGACCATAGCGAAGCATCTGGAAGTTACGCGTGTTTTGATTGACATACAACACGAGTTTCAGTGGTTGTTCTTGAATGACACTTTCGAGACTCTGCACTTTTGGTACAAATTTTACGTCAAGACCGCTTTCGCGGATGAGGGCTTCTGCCCCCGCTGCATTGCGCGCAAGGATCAGCACTGGCCATCTGTGAGAAATTTCTCGAAGGGGCGCATACCACTGTCGCATTTGGTAAAGGTTCACTTCAGAATCAGCAAAATATACTCCAATAACGTAGCGCTGTTCTGCGAGTGGGCCGCGAC